>JACQJE010000112.1 GCA_016205125.1 Deltaproteobacteria bacterium
CGAGAAACTTTGCGATTTCATCCGGACTGACCTGCACATCTTTTGAGAATTGATTCGGATCTATCTTAATAAAAGAGAGGTTCATGCGATCATTGTCGATCATGTAGTTTGTCTTTGCTTCCAGTGGACTGATGAGTGTGTTTCTCCGGATAAACGATCCGATTTTCTGAAAAATGAGTTCCCGCCTTTGGTCGCCTTCATACTGTTGAGGGGTCAAGCGATTGGCAGTGAGCAGATCGCGGTATCGCTGTGGAGAAAATCTGCCATTCACTTGAAAGACCTCAGTCGATTTGATCGCATCCTTGAGCTCCAGATCGGATATCCGGACTTGGAGCCGTTCCGTCTCATGCAGGACGAGTTTTCGGGTGATGAGGGCATCCAAGGTCTGCCGCTTGATGTTGAATTGCTCAAGGAGTTTTCTGTCAAATTTCTCACCGAGAAAATTGCGATAGATATTGACTGTTTTAGTGAGTTCTTCAAGATAATCCTCCGCGGAGATGCGGTCACCATTCACAAAGGCAACAGCCCCCTGGCGTCTGGTGCCGTCCATTGTACCGATTCCCCAGAAGATAAAGACAAAAATAATGGCAGCCACCATAAAGGTGATGACAAGGGACCCTGATCTTTTCCGCAACGCATCTAACATGAGAGTTAGGCTAGCAAAAGACCTTTCTGTAGTAAAGCATCGTTTTTTCTTGTAGCTCGGAAATCTCTCTGTTAAACTGACTTTGTGTAAAATCGATTGTAGAATTAGATAGTTCTCATCCAGAAACAGAGCGGCGCTTATGTCGAAACTAAAAAGGAGGAAGAGGAGACTGCGTCTTAGCCCCTATTTTCTCCCCCTTTTCTTGTCTTTTTTCTCGCTCCTGATACTCTTTGCGCCGCATGTCCGCAAATATACGCTTTTCCCGATTGTGGATCGGGGAGTTTTGTCTCTGACGTCTCCTCTGCAGACGCTCTCTTCCGGAACGATTGTTTTGGCACAGCAGTGGGTGAGTGATTATCTTCTTTCCATTCGCGATCACCGTGAGATGGACAGATTGGAGGAAGAGAATAAAGTGCTCCGATCCCAACTGCAGAGACTCCGGGAGATCTCTCTTGAAAATCTTCGCCTGAGACAAATTTTGAGTTTTCAGGCTGACACCGGTTTTTCTGCAATTCCAGCAAAAGTCATTGGTCACGGGTTTTCGGGTAAAACAGCGGTTTTGCGTATTAATAAAGGGGAAACGGATGGTGTGCATGTTCACTCCGCAGTCATCACAAGTGAAGGTGTGGTGGGCCAGGTATGGGCTGTTCAGCCGCACTCCAGTGAGGTGCTGACGATTGCGGACCAGGGATTTTCCGCAGATGCGCGGATCGGAAGATCCCGTGCATGGGGAATTCTGGAGGGGGTGAGCCGCACGCTTTCTTCAATGAATTATGTGCGCAAGAGCGAAAGTATTGAAATGGGTGACGAAGTGCTTACCAGTGGATTAGATGGAATTTATCCAAGAGGACTGCTTTTGGGAACTGTTTACGAAGTACAGCAAGATCCCAACATGATCTCGCCGAAAATTTTGGTCCAGCCAGCCGTTGCTGTGACTAAATTAGAAGAGGTGCTGGTTATGGCAGGTGCTCCCCGATGAATCATTTTGGAAAATTGACAGTTTATCTGCTGGTGATCCTCTTTTTCGCGCTCTGTCTGATGACGATTCAGACGACCCTTATAGGTCGCTGGACGCTCTACTTTAAACCGGATCTTCTCTTGCCCATGGTCGTTTTTATCGGCTTTCGCCGATCCATCCTTGAAAGCGCACTCTTTGCGTTTCTGTTCGGTTATTTTGTCGAGCTTCATTCGGGGCTCCCTTTTGGAATGTATACTCTTTCATACCTTGCCATTGCCGCGCTGTGCCATTTTACCCGCAATTTGTTTGCGGCAGATGAATATTTGACTCCCGCAGTGGGTGTCGGTGCGGCTTTTATTTTGCTTCAACTGCTGTTGACTCTTTTGGCGCGCATGCTCAATATGAAAGCCGATTTGTCGCTGAACTACTGGATTGGATATCTTTTGCCGCTAGCTGGAGCTACGGCTTTGCTCAGTCCTTTGATTTTTGCATTTTGTTCCTATTTGGACCGCGTGACTCAAAGAGAAAGTGTAGAAAATGGCCCTTCTCGATAGGCGTTCCGATGTTGAAGCACAAAGAGAGCGCGTGCGTCTGCTCATGCGCATCGTTGTTGTTGTGCTTCTTATCCTTATCGGGAGACTTGGATATCTCCAGCTGGTGAAAGGGAAAATTTTTGAGGAGTATTCTCAAAAGAACAGCCTCAAGCCTTTTCGCCTCGAAGCATTGCGTGGATTGATTTTTGACCGCCATGGAACGCTGATTGTCGAAAATGAACCTTCGTTCGATTTGGTCTACGATTTTTCTATAGCGGAAGATGCCCAAGCTGAATATTACCTCAGGCTCTTTGCGGATCTGACCAGGGAGAATCCAGCGGAGGCGGTGACTCAGTTTAAAAAGGCTTCGATGACCCCCTACGGGTTTCGTTACCTTCGATACGATATTCCGAAACGAACAGTCTCCCTTCTGAAATCTCGTCAGTGGGAAATCCCCCCTCTGCAAATTATGACTCGCATCAAGAGGACGTATCCTTGGGGCGCGGTAGGCGCCCATCTTCTGGGGCACCTCGGAGAAGTGACAAAGGGTGAGATCAGAGCGCGCAATCGGGAGGCGGAGCACCCCTATTACGAAGGGGATGTTATTGGGAAGCTGGGCGTTGAGAGGCAGCGAGAAGCTGATTTGCGGGGAGTCGACGGCATCGATTTTATTCAAGTCAACGCCCGCGGCAGGAGAGTGCTGAGCAATAAGGAGGTCCTCGGTCTGCAGGTACCGCAAAGGAGAGAGTCTGTTGCGGGGCGCAATGTCGTCTTAACCGTGGATCAGTCCCTTCAGAATAAGGCTCATCAGCTGCTTCAGGGGAAGGTGGGAGCTCTCGTAGCCATGGATCCTCACACCGGGGAAATTCTAACCATGGTTTCGTCCCCCTCTTTTCTCCCGGCTCTCTTTTCGAGGGGAATTTCTTCCGACTCCTGGAAGGATCTCATGACCGATCCGAATCACCCGCTGATGAACCGGCCGATCCAGAGTCAAAACCCGCCTGGATCAATTTTTAAAATGATCGTTGCCTTTGCGCTTTTGAGTGAGAGGGCGATTCATCCTGAGGCAACGGTGCATTGCGGCGGAGCATGGAAGTATGGCAATCGCTATTTTCACTGTTGGAAGAAAGAGGGGCATGGAGAAGTCGATCTCTACAAGGCGATCTCCCAATCATGCGATCTCTTCTTCTATCAGATGGCGGATCGACTCGGCGTCGATAAGATTGCGTACTATGCTTCTCAGTTTGGTTTTGGAGCCCCAACCGGTGTCGATCTCGCCCATGAAACGGCAGGAATTCTTCCGTCTCCCGCGTGGAAAAGGGCTCGTTTCGATCTCCCCTGGTATCCGGGAGAGACCATTTCATATGGAATCGGCCAGGGATATCTTCTCGCGACCCCCATTCAGATTGCTGTGGCTCTTTCTGCCATCGTCAATGGCGGCTATCTCCTCAAACCCTTCGTGGTGCGCGACATTGTAGATCATGAGGGCAGCGTTTTTCAGCACGTTGTCCCCGATGTGAGGTATCGCATTGAAGCGCCGCAGGAAATTTGGCAAACAATTCAGAAGGGACTCATCGGGGTTGTCAATGATCCGAGCGGTACAGCTTATCGGTATGCGCGCGCAAAAGAGATCACGATTGGAGGAAAAACCGGAACATCGCAGGTGATTCAATTTGGCAGGGAGGATGTCTATACCAAATGCGAGAACCTCCCCTATGAGAAGCGGCATCATGCCTGGTTTGCAGGATTTGCGCCCATAGAGGACCCGAAAATTGTCGTCGTATCCTTTATTGAACATGGCTGTGCGGGGAGTTCTGCTGCTGCTCCCCTTGCGCGTGAGCTGATCCGGTACTACTGGCAGCTTTCAACGACACAGCACATCACAAAACAGGAGGAGAAAGGTCCTCTTATGGCAGTGAAGAACAAGCCTCCAGAAGCGGAAAAAGAAGCGGCTGATATCCCAGCAGAGGAGAGCGAATGAAAAGGAGCTTTGTCAAAAAGAGTTTTTTGAGTGCCATCGACTTTCCCACTTTTGGAATTGTTATTCTTCTGATAGCCATTGGACTTCTCAATCTTTACAGCGCGACGGGGAGAGACCTTGCGAATAGAAGTCATTATTTTGAAATGCAGATCACATGGATTGGGCTTGGAGTTTTAACCATGGGGTTGGTCATCCTTTTGTCTCATTTGACGCTGGAGCGGCTCACCTGGCCTCTCTACATCGCTGTTCTTCTTCTCCTGGTTCTCGTATTAATTGCTGGCACCAAAGTCTATGGGGCGAGGCGCTGGCTCGATCTCGGCTTTATCGCCCTTCAGCCCTCAGAGTTTTTAAAAGTAAGCCTTGTGCTCCTTTTGGCAAAGTATTTCGGAAGCGATCGTCCCCGGGATAGTTACACATTGACCCAGCTCGGACTCCCTGCTCTCATGGTCGGTCTCCCTGCTCTTCTTATTCTGCTGGAGCCCGATCTCGGAACAGCATTAATCACACTTCTCATCGCCGGGACTATTTGTGCCGCCAACCGGATTCAGAAGAGATCTCTTTTTATCCTTGCGGCAGTTGTTGTCCTGATTATACCGATCATGTGGACATTCGGTCTCAAAGATTATCAGCGGGATAGAATGCTCACTTTCCTCAATCCGACGAGTGATCCTCAGGGAAAAGGGTATCACGCAATTCAGTCGATTATTGCTGTTGGCTCAGGGAGACTCTTTGGACACGGTTATCAAAAAGGGGCGCAGGTTCACCTCGAATTTCTCCCCGCAGATCATACCGATTTTGTCTTCTCCGTTTTTGCTGAAGAGTGGGGTTTCTTTGCCGCTAGCGCTGTTTTACTCCTCTTTCTCTGGCTCTTTTACAGGGGACTGACAATCAGTAAAGAAGCGAAAGACCGCTATAGCGCCTTCCTGGCACTCGGCGCCACGGCACTTCTCTTCTGGCATACGGCGATCAATATCGCTATGGTCATAGGTCTTATGCCAGTGGTTGGCGTGCCTCTGCCGTTCTTTTCCTACGGCGGCTCCTCCATGCTGACCACTTGGGCGTGTGTGGGGTTGCTGCTGAGTGTCAGGCTGAGGAAGTTTGCCCGCTAGAGCAAAGCTGCGATATTCTTCTCCAGACTTTGTTGGAACCCATTTTGTCTCCTCGACGTACAGGGAAGTACGCCTGCGTCGCCAAAATGGGTTCCGCCTCGTCTGGCTCGAATCTCGCAGCTTTGCTGAACTTTGGGCTTTGGAGTTATTCTAAGCCGGACTGGAAGAGGGCTTCCATTCTTTCGAGCGGCTGATTGCCGACCACCTGGTCGACATTCTCGCCATTCTTGAACAGAATAAGGGTAGGGATTCCCCGAATTCCAAAGCGGGCTGGCGTTTCTGTACTCAAATCGACGTTCATTTTGACGACTCTGACCTTGCCATTATACTTCTTCGCCAACTCGTCGAGTTTTGGACTGACCGCCTTGCAAGGGCCACACCATTCGGCCCAAAAGTCGACGACTGTCGGCTTGTCAGATTTGAGAACTTCTTTTTCAAAAGTACTGTCGGTAACGTCTGTAATATATTGTGATGACACGATATTTCCCTTCCAGATTTTTCGTGTTTTCAATGTTGAATCAAGTACTACGATATGCAAAATGCCGAGTGCTGTCAATGCGGCAGGACCCC
>JACQJE010000027.1 GCA_016205125.1 Deltaproteobacteria bacterium
ACACTAGATTCTTCGGGCACTTCGTGCCCGAAGAATGACAGGGGTTGCACTTTTGCCTTAAGTTACAAAATTTTTTGCACTCCGTTCGATTTTATGATTTCATGAGGAGTAATAGCTGTTTTTATCTTTTCCAGGGAGGGGAAGATGGCTGAACAGGAAAGTGTCAAACCACAGCGCAGAAAAAGAATCCTCGTCAATACCTATTTTCAACTCAAATGGGCCGCTTACTTTGTGCTGATCGCCCTGGTGACAACGGTGATCGTCGGTGCGGCCATCTACTTCATCACCCAGGGGACTGCCAATTTTCTCATTGCGCACGGACTCCATCGCTCCCCTGATATTTTTGCCTATATCGGCAATCAGCGCGCTCTCATTTATGGCTCATTGGCGGTGATCTTTCTCTTTCTCGCCGTCATTCTCTTCGTTGCCGGGGTTTTTCTCACGCATCGCGTCGCAGGACCGCTCTATGCCCTCAATCGCAAAATGCTTGAGATGGCTCAGGGGAATTACGAAAATACACTTCGCTTCAGGAAAAAGGATGAATTTCGGTTTCTCGCCAGTAGCTATAATGGGCTTGTTTCCGCAGTCCGGAAGACGGTGAATAAAGATCTCGAGTACATTGCCCGCCTCGAAACCCTCCTTGCTGGAAAAGGGGTTCCGGCAGATGTGGCCGCCCGGGCCAAAGAAGAGCTGAGCCATTATCGTCAGGAAAAAGAGGTGGACCTCACCCGCCTCAGTTCTTCTCCTCCGGCCGGTGCGTCTTAGGAGTCTGACGGAGAAATTATAATTACCCTCTCCCCTTGCGGGAGAGGGTAGGGTGAGGGGAATTCTGAATTCAATCTAATTTTCTCACCGATAGAGGAACAACCACGTTTTTGAACCATCGCTCGGAGAGTAGCGGATGACGGTGTAATCGCGTCCAGTTCCTGTGTTTTCACTATAACCGCCGACATACGGAGTACCTAAGGAGTCTGTGACGATCCCATGTGTGGGCCGATCCTGACCGTTCGCGGTTCCTCCTCCTTCAGAGGCGGGAGTTCCCCAAACCAGCGCTCCAGCGGGATTGTATTTGAGCAATACCCATTGGTCAGAACCTACCGTAATGTGGCCTGAGACATAGAGATTTTCGGATGAATCGAATGCTAAAGCAACCCCCGAGTTTTCACCGCCTCCCCCTGAATTCCTGAGATCTCCCCACACTTGGGATCCGGTGGCTCCGTTCACTTTTAAGGTCAGCGTTGCGCTAACGGCGGTCGACTCGGCGGCTTTGGGTTGCCGGGCGTACCAGCGGCCCGTGATGTAGGCATCGCCTGACGCATCGAGGATACCATCCTGGGCGTAAATGACCTCTGATCCCTGACTTGGGTCCCCGGATAGTGCTGTCGTCATCCAGAGCCTCTCACCCGTGTCACTCTTGTATTTCGCCACGAACAAGTGGGTTTCCGGCGCGAGACCGCCGTGGCCGAAGGCGATAACATTCCCATCGGGCGCCACACGCACTGTTACAATTCTGTCATGAAGGCCAGCACGATCCCACTCAACTCTCCAGAGTTGTTTTCCGGCCGGATCAAACTTAATGAGCCCCCAGTCGTCCCCGTGGGATGGGTCCAAATTCGCGGGGGCGCTGTTTCTAAAAGTTCCCGCAGCATAAATATTCCCAGTCGGATCTGCAATGATGTCTTGGAGAAAATCGTTGTCGTTGATCGCCCCGTTTCTCCGGATCGCGGGAAAGAGGGCCTGGCCGTTCGGATCAAACTTGAGAACCACCCAGTCATAACCAGTGCCGCTTCCACTGCTGTAGCCCCCTACAATCACGTTCCCCTGAGGATCAATTGCCAGACTTGAGGGAAAGTCGAGACTATCTGCCGAGGCACTGTTGTGGTACGTGGCTCTCCAGATTTCAGAACCATCCGTTGGGTTGAGCTTCAGTACGACAATATTCTCTGCCATTCCCGTTTCCACGACCACGCAAGCGACGTACACGGATCCGGATGCATCGACAACAACCCTTCTGCACTCATCCGTTCCATTGGCAGTGCCATTGATTCGGTGGGTCCAGATTCTTTCTCCTGTAGACCCATCCAGCTTGAGAGTCACTCCATCTGCTCCGGAACCGAGGCGCTCGCTCGTGCCGGTCACATAGATAAACGGCGTTTCCGTCTGCGCATGAGCCGTTGGAACAAGGAGCCGAAACTTCTCAGCGCGCGGCAGTATGCCAGTTGAAATATTGGGGTCGAAGATGGCAATATCATAGGCGAGGTCATTGAGACTGACCCGGCTGACTGTGACGCTTACTGAGGCTGTCGCGGTGCCCCCTTTGCCATCGCTGATGGTATAAGTGAAAAGATCGACACCCTCAAAATCGATCTTGGGCGTATAGTTGATTCTGTCCTGGTTGATCGTTGCCGCGCCATTTGCGGGCTGGGTGAGAGTGCTGACGGAGATTGGATCGCCATCCGGATCAGAGTCATTGGCCAGGACAGGGATGGCGACAGACTCATCCTGAGATGTGGGTGCCGCATCATCCACTGCGACGGGAGGCTTGTTAGTGGGAGCCTGATTCGTTCCTGCTCCCGTCACCCTCGTGCTGCACGCGGCGCGAATGAGCTTGTCGTCGCCAAACCCAACCCCCGCTTTCTCGCAATTAGGCGGCGCACACCGGAGAGAAGCAAAAATGAGGAAGCTGAGAACGCAGACCGCCTTTATAAAAGTTGATCCTGCTATTGGATGCGCTTTTTCCATTCTTCTTCACCAGATTGGTTGATAGACCCTCTGATCTGCTTCTCTTTTCGGCATTTAAGAAAACTAAATGAGAGTTTACGTCTGAAAACCGCTATGCTACAAAAAGGTAACTTCTCAATAATTGGAGGTAAAACTTCGTTTCTGTCATCCTGAGCCGAAGGCGAAGGATCTGAAACGCTTATACGGGGAGATTCTTCGGGCTGGAGCCCTCAGAATGACATTGCGCGCACCTCCAATTATTGAGAAGTTACACAAAAAGCAAAAAAACGGGATGCGCCTGTAGCTCAGTTGGATAGAGCAAAGGATTTCTAATCCTTGGGTCGGGGGTTCGACTCCCTCCAGGCGCGCTTTACATTCACTCTTGTTTTTTGCTAGAAGCAACTGCAGGTTTTATAGCATTCGCGCAAAGGGAGGCGTTGTGAGAAGTCTTTTTAAGAAAAATCGTTTTCTTTTCGCATTTGTGACGCTCATCGTCTTCGCCACTAATGTCAATTTAGGCCCGGCTGCTCAGGCGCGAGAACTGAGGCGTGTACAAGAAGAGGCAATCCTTCTCCTTTTCAAGCAGGCTGTCACCGAAGTCAATTCGCTGGAATCGATCTCCAGCCTGATCGACAAACTGCCGCTCCATCTTCGGGATTATGCCAGAGAAGTCTTTTACCGCTCTTTTCCCGCAAACCATGCCACACAAATCATCCCTGAGGCTAAAGAGTGGGTTCAGCCAGTATACAAAGAAATTTTGGAAAAAGCAGGTTCCTTTCTATTAGGACCGCTGGGATACTCTGTGGCTCAAAAGGGCTACTGGCACGTGATTAAGCCCGCCCAAAAAATCGTGACAGATCAGTTGAAACCCGTCTCAGAACTCCTATTGCCGCC
>JACQJE010000123.1 GCA_016205125.1 Deltaproteobacteria bacterium
AGAAGTAGTGTTCATCTGAAAATTCCAATCTGTTGCGGCTTGCTGCAAGAGATGACAGCAGCGTTCTCAGTCGAAAAGAGGCACTCGACGTGCCAAGTGGCACGCCTTCGGCCTCTTTTCTCCTTGCGGCCTTGCTGTCATCTCTTTCGCTGCGCCTCACAACGATTGGAATTTTCAGATGAACACCGAAAGCAAAGACAAAAAAACCTGCGGCCTCATAACGAATTTCATTTCCGGATGAACACTCAATTCAAATACAAATCGCCTGCCGCCTCGCGAGTCCATTTTTCGCTCGTTCTCGCGACGTACTCTTTAAGATTTTTTACGAAGGCGGCCTTTCCATTTTTCAGCTGCAGAAGAGGAGAGAGTTCGCACATCTTCAATCATCAGATATCCGCAGGGCGTAATAATGAGGGTGAGGAATGTCGCAAAGACCAACCCCCAGCTGAGCGCAAGTGCGGTGGGAAGTAAGATCGGGTCGCTCCCTCCTAATCCATAGCTAATGGGTGCAAGGCCAATCACTGTGGTCACAGTGGTCAGCAGGACAGGTCTCAGCCGCAATCTTCCCCCCTCAATGACTGCTCTCTCGAGTTCGTACCCTTCCCGCCGCAAGTGATTGATGAAATTGACAAGAATGATCGAATCGTTGACGACGACGCCGCTCAATCCGACGACACCCAAAAGCGCCATGAAACTCAGCGGTAGTTGGTGAACGTAGAACGTAATGATGACGCCGATCATTCCCAGAGGAATCGCAAACATGACAACGAACGATTGAGTGATTGACCCCAGCGTTGTGACTAAAATCAGAAAAATCGCGAGAAGAGCGATGCCGAAAGCATGGTACATGTCAGAAAGGGTTTCCTGAGTTTTTTCCTGCTCTCCCCCCAAATGGACATGATAACCGGGGTAGGGCTGAATCAGCTCCTTCACTTTTGCTGCGACTTGTCGGTTGGCCTCATAGGGGGTGACAATTTTTTGATCGACGTCGGCCGTGACTGTGATGACGCGCTTGTGGTCTACCCGCTTGACATCGGAGATGCCGGGCGCATCCTGTAATTCTGCAACTTTGCCAAGAGGAACAAGGTGACCTTGAGGGGTCTGAATTAGGAGTTGAGAGAGGGAGTTGATGTCATGCTGAGCTTTTTCTACGAGTCGCACGCGCACCTGAATATCTTCATCGCTCTCATGGATTGTTGTGGCAATCCCGCCTTCAAATGCATTTCGGATGGTTCGCGCAATCTGACCGACGTTAAGCCCCGCACTGTAGGCCGTCTCTTTGTTGACTCGAATGCCGAGTTCTGGTTTTCCGCTCACATAGTCATCGCGAACGTCTTTAACGCCTGAAATTTCTCTCAAAACAGTCTGGGCCTCCGAAGAGAGTTTCATGAGCGTGCTGTAGTCATCTCCGCGGAGCTCAACGACGAGAGGTTTTCCGACCGGCGGTCCCGGTTTGACCCTCTCAAAGTAGATGTGGTCCAGCTCTTTTATGCCAGAAACGCGTTGCCGAAGGTCATCGACAATCTCATTTGCGGAACGCTCTCTCTTATTTTCAGGAGTAAGGTAGACGACAATCTGGCCCACGTGGCTCTTCTTCTGGAGGTAAGGGTCTGTCGGATCCTGCATCTGGATGCCGGCCTGTGTGGTAAATGCGTCGAGTTCTTCGGATGGGAGCTCCGCGACGATCTTTTCGATCGATTCCATCAGCTTGCTGGTCTGCTTGACTGGGGTTCCCACAGGGGCTTCAACCCGGATAAAGAAGATCTCAATGCCATGGGGCGGAAAGAGTTCAAAGCCAAGGAAGCGAAAGGCGAAGCCTATCGATAGAGCAAGAATGACAAGGGAGGTCAAAAGGACTTTATATTTGCGCCGGACAAACCAGGCAACGGTTTTTGTATAAAAGGGATAGACCTTTTCCATCCAATGAGAGGAGCCTTTGCCCTCTTTTCTTTTTGGCGCTTTGACAAAATCCGCACAGTGCGAGGGGAGCGCAAAGAAAGATTCGATGATCGAGGCGAGCAAGCAGATCACAACGACTGCCGGAATCTGCCAGACGAATTTTCCCAGCATCCCCTTCATGAAGGCGAGGGGAGCAAAGGCGGCAATGGTGGTGAGAACGATCCCGATGACCGGCTTCATGACCTCGGAAGTTCCAAGGACTGCGGCCTGTTTGGGCGGCATCCCCTTTTCAATATGGCGATAAATATTTTCCGCCACAATAATGGAGTCATCGACGAGCATCCCCATCACAATGACCAGGCCAAACATCGAAATCAGATTCACGCTGATGCCAAACTGCGCGAGCACCAGAAAGCAGAGGAGGAAAACGACAGGAATCTCCAGAGTTGTCATGATTGCAAGCCGCGGAGTCAGAAAGAAGAGCATGGCCGCAAAGAGGAGGATCAGCCCCATCCAGCCATTGTTGATGAGGATGCCTAACCGGCGCTTGATGAAATAGGAGAAGTCATTGACATATTCGATTTGCAGATGGGGATGGAGGCGGGGTTTGGCCTCCCCGACAATCTTTTTGGCGCTGTCGACAACATCAATGGCATCTCCAGATTCTCTCTTGAGAATGACCAGGTTGAGAGAGGGAAACCCATTGGTCTTTTCAATAATCTCATCCTCTTCATATTGGGCCAGGACCCGTCCGATATCTTTCACCTTCGTGTGATAGCCGGATGGATTGGCCCTCACGATGACCTCTCCGATCTCCTCTGTCGTGTGGAATTCTCCGCTTGTTCTGATCGTATATTCTTTTTTCGTATCCTTGAGCAGGCCGCCGGGAATATTCACGTTTTGTTCAGCAAGTGCCGCGACGACCTGATCGAAGGAGATATGCCAGGCGGACAATTTTTCCGGGTCGAGCTCAACCCACATCTCTCTCTTGCGGTAGCCTCGCTTGACAATATTGGCGACTCCATCGACAAGTTCAAGTTCGTCTTCCAGGAGATCGGCAGATTTTCTGAGTTCTTCTTCCGAGACCGCCCCACTGAGAGAGATTTCGATGATCGGCTGCTGATTCGTGCTGATTTCTGTGACAAGCGGTTTTTCAGCATCTTTTGGAAGATCGGTGACGCGGTCCACTGCGCGCTGGATCTCCTCCTTGACCCGGTCCTTATCTTTCTCATCTTCATCGATTTTCACGACCACCTTGCAAAAATTCTCTGCGGAGAGAGAGCGGATTTCTTCGATTCCTTCTACTTCTTTGAGTGCCCGTTCGATGGGAATTGTTACGAGCTGTTCAACTTCTCTGGCTGAAGCACCAGGGAAGCTTGTTTCCACCGTCATCTGATCGAAATAGACCAGCGGAAAAGCCTCCCTTTTCATATTTGAGACAGTCACAAGGCCGACCACCACAATAATGACCGAAAGAAGGTTCACAGAAAGGGAGTTGTTGACGAACGACTGAATCAATTTCATTGGCCGGACTCCCGCCTGATTCCATATTTTTCTGCCAGCGAATGTTGAGCCAGATTCCACTCTGTTTCGAGAATCTTATAATTCTTTATCGCCTCCGCAGAATGGGTCTGTGCGACAAGAAGATGCTCCTGATCGTCGATGACCAACTGCAGTGGAACGCGTCCCATCCGGAACTGTCGCTCTCTTTCTGAAAGTTTTTTGTTCAGAAGCTCCTCTGCTTTTAGCAAGTTTTCGATCGCCAGCTCTGTCGCTCTGATCTGACTGGAAAGTCGTTCAATCTCCAGGGCGATTTCGTGTTCCAACTGAGCCGCGCGAATTTCCGCCCTTTGATATCCATACATCGCCTCCTTTAACGCATAACGGGCTTCACGATTCTCAAGGGGAAAAAAGAGGGTGCCGCCAATAAAATAGACAGGCTTTTCGTATTTTGCCGACTTATCGATGCTGTTATTGTACGATTTATCGAGACCTGTCGATGTCACAGATGCCATGAGATTGAGTTGAGGGAGACGGCCATTCCGGGCGATTTCAACGGTGAGTTGAGCATTTTCTGCCTCTTCCTTCATCGCTTTCAGGTCAAATCTTTTTTTCAGGGCCTCGTCCAGGATTCGCTTGTTACTCTCTGTCTGGTAGCGAAGCGCCTCTCCCCGGGAAAAGAGCATGCGATCAGACGGGAGGAGATAAAGAGGAGAGACATCATCCAGCAGGCTCTTGAGCCTCTTTCCTGCCTGGATCAGAACTCCCTCCGCCGCGATCAGTTCCCCTCTCCTTGTTTCAGCATGCGCCTCGGAAGCAAAGAGGTCGACCTTTTCCGCAATCCCCCTCTCCGACTGCCTGACGTTGTATTCGTGAAGCTTGTCGGCCTGTTCGACTCCTTTTTTCTTGATTTCATACAGCTCGGCCGCGTGGGAGAGTTCCCAAAAGGCCGCTTCAATTTCTGCAACGGTCCCTTCGAGTTTCATCTTTTCCACATGGGAGGCGCTCTGCCATGCGAGTTTTGCCTGTTCAATGGAGCGGCGCGTCACAAATCCGAAAGCGTTTTTCAAAAGAGGTTGTGTCAACTTCAGTTCAAATCCCATTTGCCAATAGGGATTGAGCGTATTGAATGTGGCGCTAAAACTATTTTCTTCCCACTGCTGGAGCCATCCCAAAGAGAGGGTCGTCCCCGTCGGAAAGAGTCTGCTTAAGTGGGTGTCACTGTCGAAGCTGATCTTTTTACTGCTTGCAAAGATAAAGAGCGGCTCTCTCTTATCGTGAGAATAGCTGGTTGTGGAATCGAGATGGAAATCGTAAATCCCTTTTGCCCGGCCGATTCCAGCTTCCGCCTCCCGACTTAGATAGGCTTGTTGTTTCAGGTCGAGATTGTTCGCGATCCCCTGAAGAACGACGTCCCTCAGGTTGACTCTCTGAATCAAGGCCGGCTCAATGAGCTGAAATTCTGCCGCTGGGATGTCAGAAGCGAAAAGGAAGGCAGAAATAAGAATCAAGATAGGCTGGAATCGTTTCATGGCTGTCTCGTGCGAATGCCGTAGATTGTACCTTAGTCATAGGGTTCGTACAAATCAACCTTTTCCTTCTGCTTCTTGACTTTGCTCTTCATTTTTTTTAGCGTCATTTGAAATAATCAAGGAAGGAGAAAAAAATGAGAACAGATGTAAGTAAGAAACCGGCCCAGCCCGATACAGGAGCGACTCAACCCGACACGGTCAAAATGAAGATCAAAGAGGTTGTCAAACCGGGCAAACTCTTTATCAATGGCAAATTTGTCAATGCACTCTCCGGCAAAACGTTTGAGACGATCAATCCGGCCACCACAGAACCTCTTACGACTGTAGCGGAAGGGGATGCCGCCGACATTGATCTTGCGGTGAAGGCGGCGCGGAAAGCCTTCGATGAAGGGCCGTGGCCGAGGATGAACGCGAGGGAGCGCGGGAAGATTGTCTCCAGGATTGGAGATCTGATTGCGGAACATGCAGAGGAATTCGCGCTTCTCGATTCCCTCGACAATGGAAAACCACTCAATGAGACGCGCAATGTCGATGTCCCTCTTTCTGTAGAGGTTTTTCACTACTATGGGGGATGGGCGGATAAGATTGTCGGTGAGACGATTCCGGTCAATGGTCCTTTTCTCAACTATACACTGAGAGAGCCGGTCGGGGTGGTGGGACAGATCATACCGTGGAACTTTCCGCTCCTGATGGCGGGATGGAAACTGGCGCCCGCACTGGCATGTGGAAATACGGTTGTGCTGAAGCCGGCAGAGCAGACTCCGCTCTCTGCTCTGAGACTTGCAGAGCTCTGTCTGGAGGCGGGTCTTCCAGAAGGGGTGCTCAACGTTGTGCCCGGTTTCGGACCGACAGCGGGAGCCGCACTGGCTGGCCACAGGGAAGTTGATAAAGTTGCTTTTACAGGGGAATACCTCACCGGTCAGGAGGTGATGAAGGCTGCGGCAAAGAATCTCAAGAGAATTTCCCTCGAGTTGGGCGGAAAATCCCCCAACATCGTCTTTGACGATGTCGACCTCGATGCCGCTGTGAAGGGAGCGATGCGCGGGATCTTCTTCAATCAGGGGGAGGTCTGCTGTGCCGGCAGCCGCCTCTTCCTCTCAGAGAAGATCTACGACGAGTTTGTCGGAAAACTGGTCGACGAAGCAAAACGACTTAAAGTGGGCGATCCCCTCGACCCCTCCACGCAGATGGGAGCTCAGGTTTCTCAGGATCAGCTCAACCGGATTACTGGCTACATTGAGAAGGGGAAGAAGAGCGGGGCGCGTTTGGAATGCGGAGGCGAAAGGGCAGAGGTGCCGGGGCTCAAAGGCTACTTTGTCAAGCCGACGGTCTTCTCTGGAGTGAAGAACGAGATGACGATTGCGCAGGAGGAGATCTTTGGGCCGGTGGTCGCAGCGCTTCCTTTTGAGGATCTCGACGATTTGGCCAAACGGGCCAATGATTCGATCTTTGGATTGGCGGCAGCAGTCTGGACATCGGACATCAAAAAAGCGCATTCGCTCGCGCGGAAGCTTCGCGCCGGGACCATCTGGATCAACTGCTACAACATGTTTGATGCGGCGAGTCCCTTTGGCGGATTTAAAATGAGCGGTTTTGGCCGCGAATTGGGAGCGCATGCGCTGGAACTCTACACCGAAGTGAAGAGTGTCTGGGTCGCTCTCTAGAACCCATTTCAAAGTCTCATTCTAATAACCAGCGCCCTGTCTCTGGATGAATGACGAGCCAGAATTCCCGTTTCTCCCTGAGTTGGCGGTGTTTGGCGGGGATAACCTGGATAGTGAGATTCAAGGCCTGGTCCGGAGCCAATCCTTCTTCCTGAGGGGGAGGTGTTGTCGTTACAATGTAATGATAAAACTGCCCATGCAGTTCTATGGCCTTAAGAGAGACTGCGAAGCAATTTTGATCTGAGGAAACTGCAGAATCTTTTGGAGCAAGCATCAGCTCCCAAGGCTTGAAACAGAGCCAATGGATATGCCCTATTTCCTGGGGATGGGGAGGCGTGGCGAGTGAGAGAATGCCGATGGGTGTGGAAGCCCTGCGGGGATCTGCTGGAAAAGGCTCTGCCGGAAGAATCACATTGTCGGAGAAATACGAGGCTGCGCGATAGTGCCGCGGCCGGAAATAGAGCTCATCGCCCCGGTTCCATTCGATAAGCTCTCCATTCCAGAGGATTCCGATTTCATCTGCGAGGCTGATCGCGTCTTTCTGATCATGTGTGACGAAAAGGACCGGAATTTGAAATGCGTCCTTGATTTCCATCAGGTGCTCCCGGATGTCTCCTTTCATCCGCTCGTCGAGGGCGCTGAACGGTTCGTCGAGAAGAAGGACGGAGGGGGATGGAGCGAGGGCCCTCGCAATCGCGACGCGCTGGCGCTCCCCCCCGGAGAGTGTCAGGACACTGCGAAAGCGGGCCTCCTCTAAATGAGTCAACCGCAGGAGACGACCGACCTGCTCCTGAATCTCCTTTTTTGGCCTCTTTTGTGACTTCAGCCCATAGGCGATATTGTCAAAGACATTGAGGTGGGGAAAAAGGGCATAGTCCTGGAACACCATGCCGATCTTTCTGGAGGCTGGAGAGAGGGGGGTGACCTCCTTTCCATCGATCCAGATTGTTCCTCCTGCCCGCGTTTCAAGACCTGCAACGATTCGCAGAAGCGTGCTTTTTCCACAGCCACTTGGGCCTAAGAGGGCGGCAATCGATCCTTTTTGGACCTTCAGAGAGGGGACGTTGAGGGAAAAGGAGTCACTTAAACGGAGGGTGACCTCTTTGAGCTCAAGCATGTGCTTTCTCCCCCTCCTCTATTTCGTGTCTTTCGAGAAGCCAGAAGACAAAGAGGGCGATTCCGAGGAAGGCGGCCCCAAGAATGGAGGCCTCTCGGAGGCGGTAGCTCCCAATCAGCTGATAAATGAGAATCGGGATCGTCCGAAGTTCCTCAGAATAGAGCATCGACGTCGCGGTAAATTCACCCAGAGAGAGCGCAAAAGTCAGCGCCAGGCTATTGATGAGCGCTGGTCTCAAAAGGGGGATGAGGATCGACTGTGTCAGCTGAAAGCGGCTTGCTCCAAGAAGAGATGAGGCGTCCACGATGCTCGCTGTAATCTGTCGGCATTGGGGAGAAACGATTCGATAAGCAAAGGGAAAGTTGACAGCACTGTGCAGAAGCGCAAAAGCGAGCCATCCCAAAAGGCCTCCCCCTTCTACCACTCCATGGTAATACTTGAGGTAGCCCATCCCAATCACGATCCCGGAAATGGCCGCAGGGAGCAGGGCGAGGTGATCGAGCCAGCCCCTCTTTCCGCTCAGACGAGAGACTAAATAGGCCGCTAGTCCTCCAGCCGCGGTTGAAATCAATGCGCTGAGAGATGCGACAGTGAAGCTCGTTTTTGCTGCTTTTCCAATGACGAGCGCGAGTTCCCCCCAGGAGATGAAAACCGATGAGACGGTGGAGGGATGCATCATTTCACGCAGAGCGCTGATGAGCATGGCGGCCAGCGGGGAAAAAACAAGGAGGGAAAAGAAGAGGGCGATAGCGATCAGAGAGACAAGCCGCAAAGGGGAGAGTCGATCTGCGGGAAGACGGGAAGACAAGCGGGAAGGGAGGAGGTCGACATCAGCGCGCTCATAGGCGCGGGATGAGATAAAGAAAAAGAGGGTCGCGATGGATAATTCAATGAGTGATAGAG
>JACQJE010000125.1 GCA_016205125.1 Deltaproteobacteria bacterium
CTAGACTCGCGGTTCCGATCTCCACGGCCCGCAGAGGATTTTCACCTCCTAGATTGGCGCCATGCCTGGCGCACCCCTAACCCTCCCCCATCGAGGGGGAGGGGGGGGTCGCCTCAAGTTATTGAGAACTTACTTGTGCGCTGCCAAATTTCGCCTTCAACTTCGCAGCCAATTCCCTGGAAACAAGAACCCGGGCAATGCACTGTTCCTCTATAAATTCCTGGTTCAAGACCTTCCCCTGGCTGTGGATTTCATGCATGACACGACGATAGACCTCTTCGCCGCCCGGAGAATGGAGAGGAAGCGCAACAGTCACTTCTTCAAAGTGGTCCAACAGGAGTGTAAAAATCTCCTCTTTAAGTTCATCCAAGCCCCTCTTCATGAGGGCGGAGATGAGCACAGACGGAATCTCCCGCGGGTACTGGAGGAAGAGTTCGCGATAGTCTGGGCAGAGATCTGTCTTGTTATAAACATAGAGCGCGGGGATGTCCGAAGCCCCGATTTCTTCCAGCACTCCCTGAACCGACTCCATCTGCTTTACAAAACCGGGATGGTGAAGATCCACAACATGCAGGAGAAGCTGGGCTTCGTTAATCTCTTCCAAGGTCGCCTTGAAAGCTTCCACAAGCGGGTGAGGAAGCTTTTGAATAAAACCAACTGTATCGGTCACTAATATCAGGAGTCCGTTGGGAAGACGGAGCTTCCGGGTCGTCGGATCAAGCGTTGCAAAGAGCTTGTCTTCAGTAAAAACATCTGCACCGGTCAGGGCATTGAGAAGTGTCGATTTCCCGGCATTCGTATAACCGACTAATGCCACAACCGGCAGAGGAACCGCTCCTCTTTTTTTCCGATGAATCTCGCGGGAACTTCTGATCCCCTTGAGCTCGTGCTTGATCTTTGTGAGGCGGGAGCGGATCCGGCGCCGGTCTACCTCGAGCTTCATCTCGCCCGGTCCCCTCGTCCCGATGCCGCCCCCAAGCCTCGAGAGCATCTCCCCTCTCCCTACCAGACGGGGGAGGAGGTAGGTGAGCTGGGCGAGCTCGACCTGCAAAACCCCTGCTCTCGACTGGGCGCGTTTGGCAAAGATATCGAGGATAATGCCTGAACGATCAATGACGCGCGTTCCTATCGCTTTTTCGAGATTTCTTGTCTGACCCGGACTGAGGTCCTCATCGCAAATGACGAGATCTGCACCACTCTCCTGAACAACGGCGGCGATCTCTTCTACTTTACCGGCACCAAAATAATATGCAGGATTGATCCGCACGCTCTTCTGAACAACACTTCCCGCCACCTCTGCTCCAGCCGTCACTGCTAATAGCTTGAGCTCTTCCATGGTATCGATGGAGGGGCGATCAGGCCGGCTTTGCGGCGCCATCCCGATCAAGAGCGCTTTTTCCTGCCGAATTTCTCTCTTTCTCATCTTTCTTCGCTGCAGAGACACATTGTACCAGCCACTCTACCACGAGCGGATCAAACTGGGTACCCGCACAGCGGAGCAGTTCTCCCATGGCATCAGCGCGTGTGAGGGGAGAAGAATAGAGGCGCGGCAGAACCATGGCATCATAAGCATCCGCGACAGCCACGATTCTCGCGGCAATCGGAATATTGAGCCCAGACAAGCCTCTGGGGTAACCCTTCCCATCGAAAAATTCATGGTGGCTTGCCACTGCTTCGGCGACAGTGCGCAGGAAGGGGAAAAAAGAGACCAGTTTTGCCCCCTTCTCTGCGTGGGTCCGCATGACCCTCCATTCGCTTTCGTCAAGAGGGGACGGCTTAAAAAGGATTTTTTCCGGAACAGCGATTTTTCCGATGTCGTGCAGCATCCCGGCAAGCCAGGCGCATTCCTGCTGTTCTGGAGAAAGCTTTGCCCTTTTCACCAATTTCCGGGACAGAGCGGCCACCCGCATCGAGTGACCATAGGTCTCCGGGTCGCGGTAGCGGAGCATCAGCATGAGTGCTGACACTCCTCGAAGCGCCGCGCCCGACATGATTATTCTGCCGCCAGGAGTTCTTCGCCGGCGAGTTCATCGATCCGCCGCCGCACCGCATTAATCGCTTGTGTGTGGAGCTGGGAGACGCGGGATTCTGTCACTTCCAGAACACGGCCAATGTCTTTGAGGTTGATGTCTTCGTAGTAGTAGAGTGCTAAAACAAGCCGCTGATTTTCAGGAAGATCTTCGATCGCCTGGACAAGCATTTTTTTGAGATCTTTATCATTCAATGAATGAAGCGGGCTGGGAAATTTATGACTTTCAAGGATATTGAGGATATTTTTGCTCTCCCCGTTATCAAAAGCACCCCCCTCTTCAATGCTCATCATCGACGCGTTGCACGCCTGATTGGCCATTGCCCGATACTCTTCCAGCGTGATGTTGAGTTCGCCGGCAATCTCTTTTTCTCTCGCCTGACGCCCAAGTTCTTTTTCTAATTTCGTATTTGCGCGATTAATCTGTTTCGCCTTTTCCCGCACAGAACGCGGAAGCCAATCCTGCGCGCGCAATTCATCCAGCATCGCTCCCCGAATGCGAAATTCGGCATAGGTTTTGAATTTGTTGTCCCGGGAGGGATCGTATTTTGAAATCGCATCCATTAAGCCGATGACACCCGCGCTGATCAGATCATCTATGTCAATATTTGGAGGGAGCTTCATCGCGATTTTCTGAGCAATGTAGCGAATGAGGGAAGAGTATTCGTTCACAATTTGATCGACATGATTCATGTCGATCTTTTCCCGATTCTCCTCTTTCCTGGGAAGCGGCCTCTGCTGATTAAGCCTCCCCTGTGAAACCCGCCTCGGGGGAACAACATTTCGTTTGCGAACCTGGATCGAGATTCGCTTACTCCTGGTCTGAATAAGGACTCTCCTCGTCCTTACCTTTGCCGCTTTTTTGGCCATGATCTCCCCCGCACGAGACTTACACTCCATCCAAATAGATGTAACTGCAAAGGTCGTGCCACTTGTAACTTATTGAATTTGCTTAATTATAATCTATGATCGGAGTCAAACCGACAGCAGTTTCGTCAAAAAACCGACTTTGCTAAATCAAAAATGGATTTAAATTTCGCAACTTAAACGTCGATAAGGAAGGTAGATAACTTGGAGAATATCTTGGAGAATATCGAGGATCATCAGATGAATCGGGTGAAAAAGATTTCGCAAGCCTTCATCCTCAGCTTGGTTCTGCTGACCGCATGCTCTCCATGGTCTCTTCTGTTTAAGAGAGAGAGTTACGGAGAACTCAAGAGCAGGACATACAGTGTGCAAAGAATAAATCAGGACTGGAACTCCCTGGACAACTCAGATGCAGATCTCGCTTATTGGTCAAAAAAGACAGGGACCATCATCTCCATCAATTCCATCTGTCATCCCGACCGGGAAATGCCTCTCACTGTCATGAAAGAGTCGGTCTTAAGAACGCTGGAGAAGCCGAAAATCATCGAACAGAAGGACGGGATCCTGGCTAACCGCAAGGCAATTTTCACTACTGTGGAAGGGGGAGTCGACGGCGTACCCGTGAAGATCAAACATGTGGTCGTCAATAAAAATTTCTGTACGTACGATTTTATCATGTCGGCTAACCCACAGGAATATAACAGAGATCTCCAGACATTTAATACTTTTGTCGAGAGCTTTCACGCGGAGTAGGCAGAATGATGGAAATCATCGCTGAAGCGAAATCAAACCTGGAGAAAATAATCGGATGGGTCGGCTCCCGTTCTCGTCTTTTTATGCTCTTTTTAGGAGGGACAGGACGCCTCATCGAAAGCACGATCCGCCAGATCCTGACTCCCCCCTTTTACATCTCTGCGCTGGTCCGTCAAATTCTGGAGATCGGTGTCCGCTCCTTTCCGCTGGTTGCAATAACCGCTCTCTCCACAGGGCTGGTCATGTCTCTGCAGTTTGGATACGGACTGAGGAAATTCGGAGGTGAACTCTACGTCCCTAAAGTCGTCGCACTCTCCCTGGTCAGGGAGCTGGGACCTGTCTTTACAAGCTTGATGGTTGCCGCGCGCGTTGGGGCGGGCATCGCCGCAGAAATCGGCTCAATGAAAGTCTCCGAGCAGATCGATGCCATCCGCGCCCTGGGAACAAGCCCCATTAAAAAACTGGTCATTCCGCGCGTTGTCGCGATGCTCATTTCTCTCCCCCTGATGACTGCTTTCGCGATCTTTATCGGACTCATCGGCGGAATGATCATCTGCAATACGGAATTGAACCTGAGCGCTCACTTCTATTACACGAAAGTCATCGAAGCCCTCGCGATGAAAGATTATCTCGGCGGTCTTGCAAAAACACTCTTTTTTGGACTCGCCATCGCCATCATCGGCTGTTACGAGGGACTCCGGACAGTCGGGGGAACCCAGGGCGTCGGTATATCGACCACGCGCTCCGTGGTTCTCTCTTCTATCACCATCGTGATCTCAGACTTCTTCCTTTCCAAACTGATTTTGGCGCTGTGAGGCAGGAATGACAAAACGCAAACTCCCGGAAAAAAAAGATCACATCATCGAGATCATCGATCTTCACAAGTCATTTGAAGACAACTACGTTCTCCGCGGGGTCAATTTAAAAATCCGCCGCGGGGAGATCATGACGCTGATTGGGGGGAGCGGCACGGGCAAGACGGTCATTCTCCGCTCTATCATTGGCTTGATACGCCCTGATCAAGGTAAAGTCATCTTTAACGGAGGCGATATTACTCATTATACCGAAGAGCAGTTTATCGAAGTGCGCAAAGAGATCGGGATGCTCTTTCAAGGGGGGGCACTCTTCGATTCCTTAAATGTCCTCGACAATGTCTGCTATCCCCTGCGCGAACACACCCCCCTATCAGAAGATGAAATCCGAAAAAGGGGCATCACCATTTTGGAAGAAGTCGGCCTCAACGGAAAGGAAGGGCTCTTTCCTGCGGATCTCAGCGGAGGAATGAAGCGGCGAGTCGGTATTGCACGCTCTATTATCCTTGAACCTGAGATGATCCTCTTCGATGAACCGACCACAGGACTTGATCCCTATAATACGCGCAACATCAGCGAGCTCATCGTAGAACTCAATAAAACAAGAGGGATTACCTCCCTCATCGTCACTCACGATATGGAGACTGCACTCAAGATTACGGACAGACTGGCGATGCTCTATGAAGGGCGGATCGCCATGATCGGAACGCGCGAAGAGATCATGTCTTCGCAGGATACATTGGTGAAAAGCTTTATCTCGGGAGAGGCATTGGCACATTAGAAGGATGGATGTCATCCTTTTGGAATGTCATCCTGAACAAGGTGTCATCCTGAGCACAGCGAAGGATCTCTATTAAAGAAGAGGTTAAATATGGACACTGAACGCAAGATCGATCTTCAAGTCGGCATCTTCGTCTTCTTAGGCCTGCTGATGATCACGATATCGATTCTCTTCATTGGAGCAGAGCGAGCGATTCTTCAGCGCAACTACAACCTCTTTACGAAGTTTCCAGACATCTTCGGTCTCCAGACAGGGGCAAAAGTGCGCCTGGCCGGCCTGGAAGTGGGACGGGTCACCAACATCACCTTTCCGAAAGAGCTTAAAGAAACGAGAGTCTATGTCAGGCTGACGATTGATCAAAAGGTCAAGAGGAGAATACGGGAAGATTCCATCGTTTCCATTAAAACCCTCGGCGTTCTCGGAGATAAATACCTCTCGATCACTCCCGGGAGCGAGCAAGCAGCCATTCTTGCAGAAGGGGCCTTTCTCAAAAGCGAGGAAACAGCAGATGTCGAAGACTATTTAAGAAAAGGGGGAAAGTTCCTCGATAATGCCGTAGAAATTACCCAATCGCTCAAGACAATGGTCGCTGAATTGGAAAAGGAAAAGAAGATAGAAAAATTGGTTGGAGAAACCACGTCAGCGGCAGAATCGCTCAACAAATTCCTGGCCGAACTTGAGGAGGGAAAACTTGCAGAGAATTTACAGCAGACGAGCGCGAAATTGAGCAGTATTCTCGATAAAATTGACAGCGGCAAAGGAACCATCGGAGCCTTAGTGAACGATCCTGTCCTCTATGACAATGTAAAAGGAATCTTTGAAGGAGCAGATCGGAACAAGTTACTTCAAAAAATCATCCGGCAGGGGATTAAAAAACAGGATGAAGTCAGGGTCAGGCATGACCTTCCGTAGAAACTCCTTCCAATAAATCACCCGTTTCGGGTATCTCCTTTTCCGGGATATCGCTCTCTTCGGAGAGGTTTTGATCCAAACCGAGGCGCTTCATCTTCTCAATCAGTGTGGTCCTCTTTAATCCAAGCAGTTTCGACGCGCGATTCCTATTCCAACGCGTTCTCTCCAGCGCCTGCACGAGGATCTGTTTTTCCACTTCCAGCAGAGTCTCCCGCAAATTAAACCCTTCGGTCGGCAAATCGTACGAGAAGAGCGAGGACTGCCGCGCTTCTTCGACCGCCTTCCCCCTCGCACAAATCTGCGGATTCAAATCATTCAGCTGAATTTCACCAGATCCCTTGAGGATCACTAATCTTTCAATCAGATTTTCAATCTCCCTGATGTTACCCGGCCAGTCATAGTCTCTGAGGGCTTTCAGTGCCTCTGCTGAAATCCCGCTAATGTCCCTTTTCTCTCTTTTGTTGTACTGACGAATGAAGTGATCGACGAGCAAAGGAATATCTTCGCCTCGCTCTCTCAGCAGGGGGAGATGAATGGGGATGACATTCAAGCGATAATAGAGATCCTCCCGGAACCGCTTGTCGGCAACCGCTTTTTCAAGATTGCGATGCGTCGCGGCAATAATGCGCACATCAATTTTTTTCGGTGTATTGCTCCCAACTGCCTCAAACTCTTTCTCCTGAATGACCCGCAGCAGCTTAACCTGGACAATTTGTGTCAAATCACCAATCTCATCAAGGAAAATCGATCCCCTGTGCGCTTTGGCAAACCGCCCCAAACGCCCCTCTGTTGCTCCTGTAAACGCCCCTTTTTCATGCCCGAAAAGCTCACTCTCAAGCAGAGTCTCCGGAAGCGCACTGCAGTTGACCGAGACAAGAGGCTGATCCTTGCGGCCGCTCAGCCGGTGAATCCTCCGCGCAATCAGTTCCTTCCCCGTGCCGCTCGCCCCTGTGATGAGAATCGTGCTGTCGCTATCGGCCACTTTGTCGACCATTTCCAAAACCTGTTTCATCGCTTGACTCTCCCCAATAATAATCCCCCTTCTCTCTTCTCTTTCAACCTTCTCCATAGAGATCTGCTGAGGAAGACGAGTCTCTTTAATCTCATTCTCCCTGTGGGCCACAGAGAAAGTGAGCAGACGATGGAGTGCCGCCCGGATCGAAGAAAGCGCAAGAGGCTTGTGGAGACAATCCAGAACTCCAGATTTCTGAAATGCATTGGGGAGGTAGGGAAATGCGGCAGGCGCCATCAAAATGACTGGAACATCAGGATTTGCTTTGTGCCATTGATAGAGAAAATTAAACGGATCCCCCTCCAGAACATCGTAATCAAAAAGAACAATTTCGTAAGGATCTTTTTGAGCCACCTGAAGAGCGACATCAAAATCGGCGACTTCAGTGACAACAAAGCCTTCAGCGTGCAGAAAAGTTGCCACTCTGACACGCCATGCCCGTTCTCTCGCAGCAACCAACACCCGTTTTAAGGTCATACAGCCGCCTCACAGAAGCACACCGCATGACTCCAACTTCCGCCTGCCGGGGCCCCCAAAAAATATCTGGGGTGAAGACCGCGTCAACAACAGCCTTCCAACTCTAGGTAGTCAGCTTAAAATGTGAGAGATAAAAATAGAGCTCGCCTAAAGTTAATTTATCATGGAAGACCCGGGGGGTCAAACTTGCGTCATCGCCACGGTTCCGGCAAAGTCATGACAGGCCATCTGCGTCTCTCTCAAGGGACGCGCGGACACGACCTTGATCCACAGGCTGCCTTTGTACCCTGAGTC
>JACQJE010000028.1 GCA_016205125.1 Deltaproteobacteria bacterium
GACTGCGACGGAGGAGAGGTGGATGAAGCGTTTGACTTGAGCTTCGCGTGCCGCACGGGCGACGATGTGACACCCCTCCACATTCACCCGATAAAAGAGATCCCATTTTCCCGTTTCTTTTTTTATAGCGGCGGTGTGAAAAAGAATGTCTGCTCCTTGGCACAATGCTTTGACGGCACCGCTGTCGCAGATGTCGCCAACGATCACTTTAGCGCCGTTTTGTCGTGCGCGCTCGGCGTTTTCTGGGGAGAGTTCCAACCCCCTTACTTCCATTCCGAGATCTTGTGCGCGCTGAACCATGCGAAGGCCTATAAAGCCCCCCGCACCGGTGATTGCCAGGGTTTTTTTCTGGAGCTCCATGATTCCGCTCCTTGAGATTCGAATCGAGCAAAATCTTCTAAATTATAACATAGTGAGAGAAGGGCATGGATTCTTTCAGATTGTGTTAAAGTCATACTGTTTTTTCGCAACAGGGAGGATGCGTGATGGGAGAAATAAAGGTCGCTTTTTTGACGGGCGCAACAGGGTTTTTGGGAAGGCATCTTTTGAGAGAGCTCATTCACAAGGGATTTGCGGTGCGAGCTTTGGTTCGGGACGTGAGCAGAGTTCAGCCTCTGGATCAGGTCGAATGGCTGGAAGGGTGTCTTGAAGATCCCAAATCAGTGGAAAAGGGGATCAGGGGTGCTCAGTATGTCTTTCATACGGCGGCACTCAATGAATTTTGGCAGAGGGACAAGCGGCGCTTTTACGAAGTCAATGTGCAAGGGACAAAAAATGTACTCGATTCCTGCCTCAAATGTCGTCCTCAACGTGTTGTCTATACCAGCTCATTGGCAACGCTTGGAAGCGCCCCGGAAGGCAAATTTATTGACGAGCAGACTTCATTTAACCTCCAGAGCGTTAAGGATCATTATGCAGAATCGAAGTTTCAGGCGGAGAGGCTTGCCCAAAACTATGCTCAAAAGGGAGTCCCTGTTGTCATCCTGAATCCGACAGCCGTCATTGGTACGGACGATACGAAGCCGACTCCGATTGGGAAGATTATACAGAATGCGATTCGGGGAAAGCTCCCCTTTTATCTCCCAACGCGAATCAATTTTGTGGATGTCCGGGATGTTGCGAGAATGCACGTCGTTGCCGCAGAAAGGGGTGTCGCGGGTGAGCGCTATCTGATCGGAGGAGCGAATCTGCGATTTGATGAGTTTCTTAAGTTTGTTTCCAAATATTCAGGGAAGCCAGCGCCGCGACATGCTTTTCCGATTCCGCTCGTGAAACTCCTCTCTTACGGGGCTGTCGGTATGGCTTATCTCAGCGGGCGGCCCCCGCTCTTTAGCCCCAACAGTATCCGGATGGCGGAAAAAAACTTCTTCTGTGATTGCAGGAAGGCCAAAGATGCCCTTGGCATGGTCCCGGCGCCGATAGAGCAGACGATCAAAGAAACGGTCGAGTGGCACCTCCGGCGGAGCAAGTCTCATTGAAAAATCTTCGTGAGGTGAAGTGGATGAAACGTCCAATTCTTATTGTTGTGTTTGTCGCTCTGCTCTGTGTGAGTTGCACTAAAGTGAGGCGCGCGGCAATGGAGCTTGCTGTAGAGCGGCCATCTTCCAGTCAGAATAGTATCTCTTTCTCCGATCCACTTACGCTGGTTTTTGATGGCCTTGATGCAACACGCAAGCGGATCGCTGTCTCTTTGAAGGAAGTTGCAAGGGATTTCCGACATCCGACAGACATCCAGTTTCTCCCCGATCGCCCCTCGATCATGATCGTACTGGAGCAGGAGGGGAAGATGAAGTGGCATTCTTTAGAGGATGACACTTCTGGGACGATTCTGGAACTGAAGGTATTGACGGTTTCCGAACAGGGATTGCTTGGCCTTGCATTCCATCCGAATTTCCGCAGCAATCGAAAATTCTATCTCAATGCGACTGTTAAATCGGCAGGGAAAGAGGGGACGCAGATTTCAGAATGGAAACTGCCAGGGGGAGAGAATCTGGCGGGCGTGCGGGCCGCGCAGACGGAGATTATTCTCGAAGTTCAACAGCCTTATGCCAATCACAATGCGGGTCAGCTCGCGTTTGGTCCCGATGGTCTGCTCTACATCGGATTGGGAGACGGGGGTTGGGGGGGTGATCCGCACGGACATGGGCAGAATCGGGAGACTCTGCTGGGCGCGATGCTCCGAATTGATGTCGATCATCCGGCTGGTGGAAAGCCTTATGGAATCCCAAAGGACAACCCCTTTGTGGAGAGCGCCCGCTTTCGCCGCGAGATTTGGGCGTGGGGGTTACGCAATCCGTGGCGATATAGCTTTGACCCTCAGGGTCGATTGATTGCGGCCGATGTCGGACAAGATCTTTGGGAAGAAATCTCTATTGTAGAGCGAGGGAAGAATTACGGCTGGAACATCCGGGAAGGGAGTCACTGCTTTAAACCGTCTGAAAATTGTCCTGAGAAGGGGCTGGAGGACCCTATTATTGAGTACGGGCATGAGGAGGGTCAATCGATCACTGGCGGCTATGTTTACTCCGGAAAGAAAATTTCAGAACTCTTCGGGAAATATCTTTTTGGTGATTTTGTGACGGGACGACTTTGGGCGGCGGAACTTCCAAAGTCGGGAGAAGCTCATCGACGCCTGAGAGGGGAGGAAATTTATACGCTCGGGCGCTGGCCGCTCCAGATCGTTACTTTTGGGAAGGGCTTGGACGGAGAGCTCTATCTTGCTGACTATCGGAGCGGAATGATTTATCGCATCGAAGCGGCGCAAATAGAAAGAGAATGAGCCAGCTTCCTCAGCCAACTGCCGGTTTTTTCAATTTTCAGCAATCGGAAACTTGGGCTTGATTGTATCTTTCTGTCACCGATTATTTACAGAATCCGTTTGCCGGAGTGACACCATCCCAAGTTAATCCTTCAGCCGTTACATCCGTAACTGTGGTTTCATAACATCCCGCAGGTGCGTTCTTGAGCGAGAAAATAACTGTGCCGTTAGTGCCGGTTGTACCAGTTCCGCTCCACGATTCCCCGGAATCATGCTTCAAGGTTATAGAGACCGAAGCGCCGGCCACCGGATTACCCAAGTCATCAACTATGGCCAAGGTAATCTTAAGATGTCGGTCACTATTCTTTCCGCCGCTGGTGCTGTAGGTGATTGAGTCAACAATGGCTGTGGTGGATTCAGTGGGCGCAGGGCCAATGCTGAATGAAGCCAAGCCCGTTCCTGAAACACCCCGCGTATCAGTGACTGTTACCAACACGGTGTGGTCGCCATCCGCCAATCCTGAAATGTCAAGATCCGTGGTATAAGTTCCCGGAGTGGCTGTTTCGGTAAATGTTACTGCCACCTCAACGCCATCAAGGGTAGTAACAAAAGCTGAAGAGGAAAGTCCGCTAATCGCATTTCCTCCCTCATCAGTGACTACCGCACTAAGCACAGCCACAGTATCCTCGCCACTGATGTAATCAGTTTTATCCGTGGCGAGCGCCACATTGACCGCCGGCTCAGGCGGACCAACTGCCGCTGCTGCTGCGCTCACCAGACCAAAGCCATAATGCGGATCTCTGCCGGCAACACCCAAATCTTCGGCTGTGTCATTCATTAGTTGACGCACTTCGTCATTTATTCGTCCATTGCCGTTAGTATCAGTGATACCCGTTGCAATCACCAAAGCTGCTGTACCGGCAACATGGGGAGAAGCCATTGAGGTTCCACTCTTGGTGCCGTATCCACCATCCAGCAAAGTTGAGTTGATGCCGACACCGGGAGCGGCCAGCTCAACATCAGGACCGGTGCTGGAAAAGCAAGGTCTCTTGTCATCTTGGTTAGTGGCCGCTACCGCAATTACTGAGGCAAAACGCGCGGGATAGCCGACGTTGTCACCTTTCCCTGCGCAATTCCCAGAATTTCCGGCAGCGGCAACATTCAAGATTCCTGCGGCATCCGCCGCGTCAAAGGCAGCCTCAACTACGTCTCCGGGGTCCGAACCGCTGCCGTAGCTATTATTGGTTACCTGAATGCCGTTATTCACCGCCCAGTCAAGAGCGGCAATAGCGTCGCTCCAGCTGCCGGATCCGCTGGAATTCAAAATTTTAAGCGCATAAATGGAGATCTCCGGCCCAACGCCGACCACGCCAACGTCATTATCAAGAGCGGCAACGGTTCCGGTGACGTGCGTTCCGTGGCCGTTGTCATCCATCGGGTCAGTGTCGTCATTTACAAAGTCGTATCCTCCGGCAAAGTTTGCCGTAATGTCCGGATGATTGTAATCAACGCCGGAGTCAATTACCGCGACTTTTATGTCTGTTCCTTTGTTTCCGCTGTCATGCACGGTTCCGGCTCCAATCCGTTTTACTCCCCAAGTGTTATCCAGTTCTGCGTCAATGGCTTGAACCTCGCCGTCAGCGGTGCAGATAAGAACGCGTGGATTTCTTGAGAGCCTTTGGCAAGCAGTGCTTGGCACATCTGCTATGGCAATACCCGGAATAATATGGAAGCTATACTTGACTCGGCCGCCAAGATTTCTTGCAAGTTTGTGTTCCTCGGGTCCGGGCGGCCGGTCAAAGAGAACCAAAATTCCAGAACTGCCCGCATTTTCCGTGGCCTGCGTTACTGGTGAAAAGACATTGACCAGCGTTAGAAGAAAAGCCGCCACCACAAAACCGCTAAAAAGGACAATATTTTCCCGTGGAATTTTATTTAGCATTTAGATTCGACCTCTTTCCTTAGATTATATATTGCATTTAATCAAAACCACTCCATACCCCATTCAATATCCTACACAAGTAAATTATAATCC
>JACQJE010000116.1 GCA_016205125.1 Deltaproteobacteria bacterium
CTATTAAGCAAAGTTGACAAGAGCGGCTTCCAGGGATAAAAATTTTGTATTGCAAGGAGGCCACAAAATATGCAGAACCTCAAATATGTCGTGTTCCTAATCGGTATACTTTCCATTCCATTCCCCCTCCAAGCCTCGCTCGAAGAAACGATCAAAGAAGAGGTGGGGGGAACCAAAGATAAAGTCTATTATCCGGCAAGCCTGGCTCATCGCTCCCTGATCACACCCGAACAGATTCTTGAAGTCGGCGCTGTCACGCATTACAGAAATGTCCTCAACGGGCCGGGCGTCGACTTTCATTTTGAAGGTTCATACGGCTTCTACCGGGATATGGCGGCCATTGCAGGGATTCGGACGATTGCCGCCTCTCAGCCAGGCTCTTTTAAGTCGGGTGGAATGACCGTTGGAGCGCTATTTCGACTACTGAGCGAGCATCTGGAGTATCCTGAAACAATTGTCGGCCTCAAACTGGCTGCTCTCGGTTACACGGAAATCAGCGAGAATAAGGGGAGCCCTGTCCTTTTAATGCCAAGCGTGAAAGCAAAAAAGGGATTAACAGATGCCATTGCTGTAACGGCTGAGACCGTGTTCGGAATCGGAAAAGAGGTCGGTCTCGTCAAGCTGAGGGGGGGCGGGATTTCAAAGCTCCATCCCCTCTTTGATGCCGCTCTCTACGCTGAGTGGACAAACCTCGGCTTTCCGGAACCAACCGCTGTGACCATTACTCCAGCGCTCTACTACCACTTCAAGCAGATTCTCGACCTCTCTGCCGGGGTTGATATAGCGCTCTATGGCGGCTCCAGCATCGGCAACAATCTGCGCCTTGGCGTCGCCGCCGCATTTTGATATGTGCGTGAGGTTATGTCGTATTTTTCTCTGAAAGCAGGTGAAGCAGTCTGCTCAAACGATACCCCTTAGGAAAATCAGGTGATCGGGCAATCTCAGCTCGGATCTTTGGCAGGAGGCGATCCAAATCGATCGATTCCCCCCGGAGAGAAGCATAGTGAATCATGCTCCCGCAATCCAATAGATCGGTTTCTGTCAAGCGCTCGATCTTAAGGAGAAGATAGAGGGTGGCATTCGGGCGGAAGATTCTCCCCGCTTTTCCCTGATACAGCAACACAAGATCCTTTTCCCAGTTCGGAATGCGATAAAGAAAGAAGCTTGCAGCCTGATTCACAGATTCCACTGGAAGGCCAAGCTCTACAGCAATCTCCATTAATTTGAGAAGATCGCTTTGAGTCGCTTCCCTGCCCGCTGCAATATCGATATCCTCTGTGAAACGGGAATCGATTCCCAGGAGGGGAAGAAGGGAGCCGCCAATGATCACCCAATCGCCCGCAATCTTGTCTGCCACAGACTGAACAAATTTTTCGATGATTTGTTTTTGCATCAGAGAACCTGTGCCATTTTTTCACCCGCAATGCGGCTCAGTTTGATCATCCTCCCTTTTGAGTATTGGGTAAAGATTCTGTTGGCCATCCCCCCATCGGAAAAATAACTAAAGAGGAGAGGATAATATCGACGAAGTGCATAGAGTGCAGCAGCAATCCCTTCCGCCACTCTCTCGTTTTCGATCTGACCGAGAGCTTCCACCGCTTCCCACAATTGAGAAAGGAGCTTCCTCGGCGATGGTTTCTCAGGAGAGATTTCTTGATCTTCCACCAGAGTGACTGGCAGAATCCATTTCTGCAGCAATGCCCAGTCCGGCACCTCCTCCGAGACTTCCAGAGTAAAACCTAAAGCCCTTTCCAATTTCTTCAGAACCTCAAGTGTCGGATTCCCCCTCCCTCCTTCCAATAATTGAATGGTTGGCAGACTGACCCCGCTCTTCACCGCCAGCTCGATCTGCGAAAGGCGACGCGCCTTTCTTCTTTTTCTAATTATTTCAGATAATTTCATATCACATATTATATTATGCTTAATATAATATGTCAATAGCACGAAGCTCTTAATTCATTTGTCGGTCAAAGTGGCAAATTTTGTCACTTTGGAAAAGGTGATATTCTCAACACGCGGAAATAATTTAACTTTTCTGTGATGTTTTCTACAATGTAAATATGAAGCGAAGGCTCCTTTCAAGGCAAATTACTGAGGTGTTACGCCAAATTCTTGCTGTAGCTCTGGTCGGCCCGCGTCAGGCGGGAAAGAAGCGTGTTATTTAAAAGCATTCTTTTCCAAAATTTTGAACAATCAGATCAGCAATCACGCGCCCACTCTTCGTGTTTTGCGCATCTTTGCGATAAATGAGGCAAATTCGGTCGTGGAACTTGGGGGCATCTTTTTTCCAGATTCGCAGCCCCACGCCTTTTTGACTCTGAGCCACTCGTCCGGGCAAGATGCCGATGCCTGCACCAGCCGCAACGAGTGAACGAATGACCTCTAAGTTCGATGAGGTGATCACACGGCGGAAGACAATTTTTTTTGCCGCCATTTCTTTGAGTAATGATTGAGTCTGAATCAGATCGGAGTCACAGATGAGAACGCCATCTTCAGAAGTCGGATCTTGAAGAGATGATTTTCCTGGTCCCGCGTAGAGTGAAACTTCAGCTTCTGCGAGGAACTTAATAACGAGATCTGGATGTGCAACCGGGTTGACGACAATTCCAAAATCGACCTCAAAGCTAATCACCCGCTCGGTAATACGCCGCGAAAGATCGTGAACAAGCTTCACCTCAATGTTTGAGTGTTTCTCCATCAGTTCTGGCAAGAAATTCGGCAATGAATAGAGCGCGACAGAAGGATGACAACCGATAATATAACGCCCCCCGATTTCAGAAACCGCCTTGATGGCATCTCCACGCATCCTTTCCCATTCTGCGAATAAATTTCTCGCTTGTGCCACGAAGCGTTGGCCCGCATGCGTCAGTTTGACACCAATCTTGCTCCGGATCAGGAGCTCTGCTCCAACATTGCGCTCTAATTTTCGGATCGCAAGGCTGAGCGTCGGCTGGGTGATGCCGAGCCGCTCTGCCGCACGAGAGAGGTTGAGCGTCTGCGCGACTTCCAGAAAGTAGTGCAGTTCAGCCGATGACGGAATCATAAATCTTTCCTATCACAAATATTGGCGTAATTGAATAGATCAATTCATGATCTCCGCATAGAGTGTTCGTATCGAGCTGCAAATCGCCGCTCTTTAACAAGTCGGAGAGTAAAAAGATGAAATCATCCAAACTATCAAGACGCAAGTTTTTGGCCGCGACATCACTTGGATCTCTAGGGTTAATTAGCGCATCACAAGGGATCGGCCAAACCTTACTTTCAGTGTGTCGAGCAACACCCCGGCAAACCGAGGGGCCCTTTTACCCCGTTGACGACCAGCTCGACAAAGACACCGATCTCACTTGGGTGGAAGGGAGATCGGAACGAGCGACCGGTCAGATCATCTACGTGGAGGGGGTAGTCATGGATCCCAACTGTCAACCGATCGAGGGAGCTCTCGTGGAGATCTGGCAGGCCTGTGAGAGTGGAAGGTACAATCACCCTGGCGATAGAGAAAATCCCGCTCCGCTTGATCCTAATTTCCAATACTGGGGGAGGGCTCTCTCAGATCGGGAAGGGAAATACCTCTTTAAGACGATTGTGCCCGGTTCTTACCCTGCTGGGCCTGATTGGATCCGCCCATCCCACATTCACTTTAAGATTCAGAAGCGGGGCTTTTTAGAGCTAATCACGCAGATGTACTTTGCGGGGGATCCTTTGAATGACAAGGATCTGATCTTGCAGAGACTCTCACAAGAAAATCAGAGGAGTGTGATCGTGGAGTTAAACGAACCGACTTCAGATCATGAGCCGGGCTCTAAAGTCTGCCGGTTCAACATTACACTGCGAAGAGCCTGACGCCTTTCAGTTCGGCCTTCCCCATATTAATACGGCTATGCCACCCGTAACAATGTAAGGAATAGCTGACTCATCGAGAAGTCTTGCTACTTTGACGACTACTTTTCCTGGATCGTTCTTTTCTTTCATGCATCTCCGGTCCAATGAGCTCATAAGCCAACAGCCACATTCCACTCCATAGCTCGAATTTTTCTTCTGAAGTCATGTTTCGGAAGATTTCGTCTTGTATTTCCTGTGCTCGCTTATTTGCAAGAGAGGGTTTCATTATAGTTCCTTCGCTCCGCTCAGATGACAAATATAATTCAGACCTGGCGTACGAAATAAGGAGGAGGGCTTCTGTGACCTCCTCCGACTTTTTCTTATTCAACACCTCCAGCTTCGATCAAGACCTCTCTGACTTCAGCGTTACGCGCTTTAGCGAGGGCTGTTTCTCCATATTTGTCACGCGCGTTGACATCAGCCCCTTTGGCCAATAACAAACGGATAAGATCGAGCTGGGCATATCTTACTACCTCATAATTTATCACCATATACATGAGGGGAGTCTTGCCGGAATATTTCTCATGGACATTGGGATTGCATCCTGCTTCTGCAAGTTGACGCACCATTTCAGGTTCAAATCCAAATAGTCCTTCAGCTGCATAGAGAAGCGCATTATGACCATTTTTTTCAACGGCATTGGCATCTGCCCCCTTCTCGAGAAGAGCATTAAAAACCTTTGGGAGACTTGCCCATGCAGCCATAATCAATGCTGTACTTCCGTTCTCTGCGACAAGATTGACATTGGCATGGTTATCCAAAAGAAGCTGGATCATCTCTGGCATGATTCGTCGATCCTCTTTATAAAATATCATGGCGGACATCAAAGGAGTCCATCCGCCGTTGGATACAGCATCTACATCTGCTCCTGCTCGGAGTAAAACAGCTGCTCCTGCAGTATTTAAATGATGATCTTTTCCTAACATCGTGTGATGCAATGCTGTCTCCCCTAATAAATCAGCAGCGTTGACATCAGCGCCATGGTCAATCATCAGCTGCAGAATTGAAGCATCTTCTTCTTTGCAAAATTCAGCTGCCAGGATGAGAGCGGTTCTTCCCTCATCGTTCTTAGATCGAGGATCAGCGCCTTGCTCGATCAGCTTTCTGACATCCTGTGGCACACATCCTGCTTCCACTGTACGTCTCAAAAGAATGTTAAGCTCCTCTTGGCATTGCAATCTCAGATCAGCGTTTGATGAAATTTGATAATTTGAATCGTCAATCCGCAAGAGTCCGAGATTCTCATGCATCACTAGGCTCACTTTTTGCTGATATGTCATAATCTGTGCCCAGCGTACACGATTCAACACAATTTTCTTTTCATCGGGATAATTGATGGCATCTACCGCGCGACCATTGAAGATGAGTTCCCGATCTGTCGTCTCGACAATCGTTTCATCAATCAGATGACGAAATTGATTCAGATTAATCTGCGGCAAGCTTTTCGGATATTCTCTGGAAAGAGCTGCATGAATCTGACGTGCTACCTGGACAAATTCCAAAGCATAAGCATCTCCCCCTCCGCTGTCCATCCCGCCATCGTCGGCATAGAGAGGAATTGCAATGCTGACCATCATAACAAAGCTCGTGATTTGCCTCATCATGGCTATTTCTCCTTAAATAAATTAACTGCTCATCACTGCAATCTAAATCTTCTCCCATGCACCATTCTAGTTCGGAATATAAACAGTTCGAGATCGGCCGTCTAGATTTTTTTATTAAAATTTACTAATGATTTTTTATCTACAAGTAAACATTAGGAGGGGTGATGAATCTTTTTCAGTTGGATGACTACAAAGAGTACGTGCGGCAAAGAATCGCATCCATGCCGAAGAGGGGGCATGGGGAGTGGAAAAAGATTGCAGAGTGCCTCAGGATTCATACCTCGATGGTGAGTCAGATCTTTAAGGGGGAGAAAGAGCTCACACTGGAGCAGTCATGTGCGCTCTGTCACTATTTTGGATTGAATGAGCTGGAGACCGATTACTTTCTGCATCTGGTGCAGAGGGAGCGGGCAGGGAGCGCTCAGCTGAAGCAGGTGTTGACGCGGCAGATGGGGGAGCTGAAGGAAAAGTTTCAGCAGTTGCAACATCGATTGCCGAAAACCATGAAGCTCACAGAGGCAGACAAGGCTCTTTTTTATTCTCATTGGTACTACAGCGGGATCCGGTTGCTGAGTTCCGTGCCGGAGTTTCATGATGTCGATCGGATTGCGGAGTATCTGAAGCTCCCGAAAAATGTCGTCAGTTCGGTTTTGACATTTCTGGTCTCTGTGGGGCTCTGTGCCAATAAGAATGGAAAGCTCCAGATGGGGCCAAATCGGACGCATATTGAGATGGAATCCCCCTTGTCAGCAAGGCACCATACGAACTGGCGGATTAAGGCATTGGAGAACCTTCAGAGCCTGGCCCACGATGAGCTTTCCTTTACGGGGCCGATGTCGATTGCGGTGAAGGACTTTGCGAAGATCCGCGGTGAGGCTGTGGAGTTTATTGAGAAGGTGAGTGCCATTGTAAAAGATTCGGAGCCTGAGCAACTCGCCTGCCTTACGCTTGATTGGTTTAGGGTATAGGGAGGCACTGATTCATTCGGTATCGAACGGACGAGTCTGGCTGACAGAGTGGGAAAATTCTGATATGAGTGGGGCCAAATAAGCGATTGATCGAAGGATACGCCATGAAGAAGGATTTTATCACGCTTTTTGACTTTTCTTCCGGAGAATTGCTCGACATGCTCGATTTGGCGGATGAGATGAAGAAAAATCCGCAGAATTATACTCAGACTCTCAAAGGAAAAGTGCTGGGGATGATCTTTTCAAAGAGCTCGACACGCACTCGAATCTCTTTTCAAACGGGGATTTTTCAACTGGGGGGTATTGGACTTTACTTTGGAGCCAATGACCTGCAACTCTCAAGGGGAGAGACAATCAGCGACACCGCAAAGGTTTTATCCAGGTATCTCGATGCGATCATGATCCGGACCTTTTCTTACCAGGATGTTCAGGAGCTTGCTGCTTGTGCCTCGATCCCCGTCATCAACGGACTCACCGACTATAACCATCCCTGTCAGGCGATGGCGGATGCGATGACGATCAGGGAGAAATTTGGAAAATTCTCTGGCCTGAAACTGGCTTACGTCGGCGATGGAAATAATGTGGCACAATCCCTTATGACCCTCTGCGCAAAATTGGGTCTCC
>JACQJE010000117.1 GCA_016205125.1 Deltaproteobacteria bacterium
TGGGCGAGATAAGAGAGGGCTGTGGAGGCACAGACCCGCTTGTGGAGTGACTGGCGTGGTGATTTCAACATGATTCATCTTCTAGAAGCCATTTCCAGAGTGGGATCAATGTCACTCTCTTCTGATTCAAAAGGATCTCTCCTTCTCTCTCTTCCGTGATGATCGCAGCATGAGAAATATGGAGCTCTTCCATGGCCGTGACAAGGCTCCCCAGCTCCCTTTTCTTCGTTTTCTCATCCTCAATATTCCAGCAGACCTGAATCAGTCGGCTAACGCTTAACCCGCTCTTGATCACAAAGTCGACCTCGCGATGGTGAAGATCTTTCCAATAAAAAAGCTCCGTATCGGGCTGAAAAGCCTGTTTTCTTTTGAGAGCGAGAAAAACAATATTTTCAGCAAGCCTTCCGATATTTTCGGAAAATCTTAACCCCAGCGCATTGCATAACCCGGTATCGATAGCATAAATCTTTCGCGGGCTTTTTTCCTGTTCCTTTACTTTGAACGAGAACCTATTTAAGAAATAGATCAGATAGACATCCTCAAAGTATCCTGAGAATTTCTGGATCGTATCGGCCGAGGTGTGAAGAAATCTCTCCGCTGCCATGAAAGTCATCAGATTGCTGACATTGCTAAGATAATATTTAATCAACGCCTTCATGATATGTGGCTTTCTGATGCGGAATCTTCGTAAGAGATCCTTGGTGAGAAGGTCATCGAAGTAATTGAGGAGAATTTCTCTCTTCTGTTCCGAAAGAGCGATCTGCGGGAAGGAGCCCGATTCGATGTATCTGCGAAGCCACCCCTTGATCTCCGTTTCTCTCCCTGCAACATCGAGGGGGGCGTTTATTTCGATCTGATGAAAGGAGAGGAACTCCTGAAATGAGAGAGGAAAGACGGTAAGATCGAGATGTCGTCCTGTAAGGAGCGTTCCCAGTTCCCGGCTCAGTAAATGAGCATTTGAGCCGGATACGATGATTTTAGCCTTTTTGAGCTCATGCATCATCCGAACCCACTTTTCCCATCCCTCAACCTCCTGCACCTCATCGAGAAAAAGGATGGGTCTCTCTGAAGGGAATAAAAACTCCCTGTAAACCTCGAAAACTTGTGTCATCACCCTGGTATCCAGGGAAGTAAAACGGGGATCCTCAAAATTGACGAAGAGGAGATTTTCTCTCTTTATCCCCTCTTCTCTCAGTTTTCTCATCATCTGGCGCATGAGATAGGATTTTCCTGCCCGCCTCGGTCCCGTGATGGTGATCACATAATCGGAACGCATGAAACCTTCGAGTTTATCGAGGTACCCCCCCCTCTCAATCCCGGCCTCCTGATCTCCTCGCCATATATTCCAGTCATTAAGAATGGCCAATATTTCATTTTTATCCATTAGCTGGGTACTCCTATTAGTCAAAAATTGTAAATATTGACTATTTTAGGTATTCTACCTTGAACCTGCTCTGATCGTCAAGATCGGTCTTAACCCACAATCCTCCACCTACCTTCAGTCGCAAAACCGCAGATCCACCAGTGACGAGGCGCGTGGAGCACCACACAAAGTAAAAAGTTTCACCCATGTGGTGCGCAACCGAGCGAGGACTCAGGGCGCAAAATTCGCGCGTACAGCTGAAAGACGCGTCCGAGCGTCCGAGGAGTCGGTGGATCAAGGTAACCTTTCATTTACGATCTGTTTGGCTCTACTGTGCGAAAAGGAGGAAAGATTGTTTTTTAATTTTTGGGCTGAAAAATGCTTTTTTAAGCATACTTACGAACTCAACATCTCAAGGATAATGACTGTGATGGGGGCATCGATGAGGGTCCATGGTGGCCCGAAGTTTGCCACAGGGTCGATGACGACTGTGACGGAGTTGTCGACAATGGATTCAATCGAAGTTTCTGGATTTTGAAAATCGAAAAAACCGGGAGCTACGCCTGACCGTCATCTTTTTTTCCCGCCATGAGGACTCATGAACCTTTTGGTCAAGTCGCTTTTTGAGAGTAGACAGACCCTAGGCGGCTTCGCGCTCAGCGTAGACACCTTGATCCACGGCATCCTCGCCCCCCCAAAGATCTTCGATCTTTGGGGGACCCCTCCGATGACCATTTATAGGGGCTCCCAAGCGGCTTGCCGCTTGGGGTGGCGGACGCGCTCTTCTGCTATACGAGCAGCTTTCATGTCTCAGGCTGATTTATAAATTGGGGTCATCCCAAATTCCCCCAGGTCAGGAGGTCTGAAGTTACAAAATTTTGTGGTCGTTTCAGCGATTTCGTGCTTTACCTTGACAACACCCTCTGCGCATCATAAATCTCTGGAAAGCTTCTTCATTCAGGACCGACTCTTGCAAGAAAAATCGACCTCGCATATCCGCAATTTCTCGATTATCGCACATATCGATCATGGAAAATCGACACTGGCGGATCGTTTTCTTCAACTGACGGGATCGATCAATCCCCGGGAATTTCGGGATCAATTCCTCGATCGAATGGACATTGAGCGCGAAAGAGGGATTACGATCAAAGCCCAGACCGTCCGCCTCAGCTACCAGGCATCCAATGGAGAAACTTATCAGCTCAACCTGATCGATACTCCGGGCCATGTCGATTTCGCTTACGAAGTCTCAAGGAGCCTTGCGGCGTGCGAGGGGGCGATCCTCGTGGTGGATGCTTCTCAGGGGATCGAAGCGCAGACGCTGGCCAATGTTTACCTGGCGCTGGATGCCAATCTGGAAATCATCCCTGTGATCAATAAGATCGATCTTCCCGGGGCAGATCCCGATCGGGTGGCAAAAGAAATAGAAGAGGTCATTGGGATGGAGGAAGAATCGTGTCTGCGAGTGAGCGCCAAACTCGGCACTGGCGTCAAAGAGTTGCTGGAAGAAATCGTCCGGCGCGTCCCTCCCCCTAAAGGGGATCTCTCAGCCCCTCTTCAGGCACTTGTCTATGACAGTTGGTACGATTCTTATCTCGGCGTCATTACGCAAATCCGCCTCTTTCAGGGGCGCATCGCGCCGGGAACGAAGGTTCTGCTTCACTCCACAGGCAGAGAGCTTGAAGTGCAGAAAGTCGGCGTCTTCGCGCCAAACCCTCTGGAACTTTTGGAGCTGAAGGCTGGAGAAGCGGGTTTTGTCGCGACAGGACTCAAAGATGTCCATGAGATGAAAATTGGGGATACTTTGACAGAGGCGATTCGCAAGTCCCCTCCCCTTCCGGGCTTCAAAGAAGTCAAACCGATGGTCTTCTGCGGTTTTTTTCCGATCGATTCCGACCAATACGGAGATCTCAAGGACGCAGTGGAGAAACTCCATCTCAACGACGCCTCATTCTATTTCGAGCCGGAAACTTCTGCGGCTCTCGGCTTCGGATTTCGCTGTGGATTCCTGGGCCTCCTCCATATGGAAATTGCTCATGAACGGCTCGAGCGGGAGTACCAACTCGAATTGATAGCGACAGCGCCGACAGTCATCTATCGCGTGAAGAGCACCCGCGGAGAAATCCTCCAGATCGATAATCCGGCTCTCTTCCCGGATCGCGCCCTCATTGCGGAGGTGGAAGAGCCCTATATCGGTGCGCACATTCACGTTCCTCAGGAGTATCTCGGCGGCGTCATCTCCCTCTGCCAGGATCGGCGGGGTGAGCAGAAAAAAATCGAATACATAACGCCCCAGCGAATCCTTTTGGAATATGAAATGCCGCTCGCAGAAATGGTCTTTGACTTCTACGACAAGCTTAAA
>JACQJE010000133.1 GCA_016205125.1 Deltaproteobacteria bacterium
GATCCAGCGCTCTTTTTTTCTCACCGCCGCGACCGCGGGGTGACAGGGCGCCACTGGTCTGTCATCCAAGTCATTTCTTGACACTTCTCCATCCCCAATATAGCGTAAGCCGAATCCTAAAAAAGGGGTCTGCCATGGTCAACATCAAGGGTGAAACGAGCTTTGCCAAATCTCTCTTTCACGGCTTCATTCCAGAAGAGATGGTCTTTCCTTATCCTCAATTGAGCGGTGAGGAGGATGAAGTGGTCCGGACAGTCATCGAATCGTTTCGGAAATTTGCTGCAAAAGAGATCGATTCGCGAAAGATTGATCACGAAAAAAAGATTCCCCAACAGGTCCTGAAAGGGATGGCAGAACTTGGATTAACAGGTCTCACCATACCTGAAAAATACGGAGGATTTGGTTTCTCCCAAACCGCCTATTGCCGGATTTTCGAAGCGCTGGGGTCGGTCGATGGTTCTTGCGCAGTGACCCTGGGGGCTCATATGTCGATCGGCTTAAAGGGGATTCTCCTCTTTGGAACCGAAGCGCAGAAAAAGAAATATCTCCCCCCTTTGGCAAGGGATGGAAAGTGGGCTGCGTTTGCTCTTACAGAACCGACAGCGGGCTCCGATGCCAGAAGCATCAAGACAAAAGCGGTTGAAAGTAAGGATGGCTCCCACTTTATTCTCAACGGAAGCAAGATCTGGATCACTAATGGCGGCTTTGCCGATGTTTTCACGGTCTTTGCGATGACGGACGAACCGGATGGAAAAGGGGGGATCAAGGAGCGGATGACTGCCTTTATTGTCACGCGGGATATGGAAGGTTTTTCGAGCGGCCCCAACGAAGAGAAGCTTGGAATTAACGGCTCATCTACTGCCGCTCTCTATTTCAATAACATCAAAGTTCCCAAAGAGAATCTCCTCGGTGAGCGCGGGAAAGGGTTCAAAGTGGCGGTGGAGGTCTTGAACTCCGGCCGTCTCGGATTGGGGGCGGGGTGTCTGGGAGCTTCCAAGAAGATGATTGAAGAAGCGGTCAGACATGCCACTGAGCGAAAGCAGTTCAACCGGCCGATCTGCGAATTTGGGATCATCCAGGAAAAGATTGGGCGGATGACCGTCCTGACCTACGCTCTCGAATCGATGGTTTACCTCACCACCGGACTCGTTGACGCGGGGGTGCCTGATTTTTCCATTGAGTCTGCCATCTGCAAGGTCTATGGTTCGGAGATCTGCTGGGAGGTGGTGAACGAAGCGCTTCAGATCAGCGGTGGGAGCGGCTACATGAAAGATTATCCTTATGAGCGCTATCTGCGCGATTCCCGAATCAACCTTGTTTTTGAAGGGACAAACGAGATTCTTCGCATCTTTATTGCATTGGCCGGAATGCAGGAGCCGGGAGATTATCTGGCTAAGATTGGGAAAGCGATGAAAGATCCGATCAAATCGATCGGTCTCCTCTCTGACTTTGCCGTGAAAAAGATCAAAAAGTCTTTCGGGACTGCGCGGATCACCCTCGCGCACTCCGCGTTGAAGCGGGAGGCGGTGTTGGTTGAGGATTTTGTTTCTGAACTCGCCTTCAACGTTGAAAAGGTCCTTCGCCGGCATGGCGCAAAAATCGTCGAGAAGGAGCTGGCTCAAGAGCGGATTGCGGATATGGCGATTCTCATTTACGCCATGATCAGCGTGATTTCACGCACGAGCGCCTTGATCGAAAAAGATGGGGAGGCGAAAAGAGAATGGGAGATTACGGCCGCAAAAACCTTCTGCCAGATGGCGAAAGAGAAGATCGAAGATATTGTCCGCGCTTTTGACAACAACGTCGATGAGCCGCTCAAAGAGTTGGCGAAGATGAGCTGTGGCGAAGGAAAATATCTCTTTTAATAGAGATCGCAAATCGTCATCGATTGAGCGGTGTTCTCGCTGCTTTTCTCTAATTTTTCATAGAATGTCGAGAGCGCTGAATCTCTCTTTTTCCTGGAAGGAGAGACCCTTCCGCGCAGTGTTTTAATGATATCAGAGAGGCGCATCTGTTCTGGACTTGCGGCAGGGATATAGCCTGTTCCTTCTTTTCTGCTTACCTCGTGAATCAGTTGTAATTGGGAGAGGAAAAAGATCATTTCGTGAGTCAGTTTAATGGGGATGCCGAGTTCGGACTGGATCTTCCTGATCGTGGGAGCGGATTCATTTTTTGAGAAGGCTTCGCAGATAACCGCGAGGATACGCAATGCGTGCCACTCTCTCTCTGCCTGATTCATTTCTGCGGATTCTTCCTCAACGAGATAAGTTTTGACATTCTGGTCCGCAAAGGCGACCTCTGCTCCAATGAGGACGATGACCCACGCGACATAGAGCCAGATCAGGAAAATGGGGATCGCCCCGAGCGACCCGTAGATCGTATGATAAGTCACGACTTTTGCGGCGTAGAGAGCATATCCCCATTTGGCAAGTTCCCAGAGAGAGCCTCCGACAAGTGCACTTATGCCTGCCGAGCGAATTTTCACTGGTGTGTTTGGTATCGCGTAATAGAGGATGAAAAAGGCGAGCCACGAAGTCAGGATGGGCATCGCGCTGATCACAATTTTGGCGACATAGGGGAGAGAGAGAATCTTCTGGACGAATTGGGTACTCTGGAAAGCCGTTGTGAGGGAGATGGAAACGGCGAGAAGGAGAGGGCCCAACGTGAGCATGCTCCAGTAAAGGGTGTATCTCTGGCCCAGTGAGCGCTGTTTTTTGACCCCCCAAATTTCATTGAACGCCGCCTCAATAGCGGTCATCAGTCCAATAGCAGTAATGATCAGAACGAGGATACCAATCGCGCCGATGGTATTCGCATGGACATTTTCGATGAATTGAGTGATTTGCTCATAGACGATCTGTCCAGAGCCTGCCGCAAGATTTTCAAATATGAAGGGTTTAATTTTTTCTGCCACTTTTGAAAGCCCGCCAAAGGCGTGAAAGAGGAAGAAGACAACCGCCAGGAGCGGGACGATAGAGAGGAGAGAGGCATACGCAAGAGCAGTCGCCCGGATAATACAGCGATTCTTAAAAAAGCCGCTGATGACGAGATAGAAGACACGCGCGATATGAAAAGCGAGGTCTACCCACCAGGCATGAGCCTCTTCGCGCACCACCCAGAGATGAGATTCGATTTTCTCCGGGAGGTTTGCAAATAACTTTTTCCAGCTTCGGATTTTACTCAGCATTGCTTTTCCCCGCTTATCCTTATCGGAAAAATGCGCTACAATGATGAGGATATGTAACAATGTATCGAAGATGCGTGGAGGTCTTTCATGAAAATTCGAATCGATAATGAAAAGGTTTCTGTGGAAGTCCCTACCCGCATCGATCTCGCGGGTGGCACTCTCGACATTTGGCCCCTCTGCTCCATCCTCTCCCCAGTGGTGACTGTCAATCTCGCGATCAATCTGATGGTTGAAGCGGAAGCCTCATGGCGAAGCGATGGGAAATTCAGAATTGAAGCCGTCGATCTGAAGAAGAGCCGCGAAGCCTCTACTCTCCAGGAATTCTCCAACGGAACTGGCCTCCCGCTCCTCTCCACTCTGACGGCAGAGCTATTGTCTCTGGCAGAAGGGGAAACCGGCGTTGACATTGAGAGGGGACTCACCTTAAGAACGCATTCGCACGTTCCGGAAGGTTCTGGACTAGGGGGTTCATCCGCCCTCTCGATTGCAGTCGCCGTGGCATTGCGGCAACTTACCCACCTCAATCTCACAGATGAAGCCCTCATCCGGATCGTTCAGGATGTGGAGACGAGATTGCTCGGAGCCCCAACAGGCTATCAGGACTACTATCCTCCCCTCTATGGAGGCCTTTCCGCGCTTCGTTACCAATGGGGGCGGGTCCTTCGTCATGAGATTCCACTCAAAGACAAAATAGAAGATCGCCTTCTCCTCTTTTATTCCGGTCAATCTCACCACTCTGCATGGCCTAACTGGAAGATGCTTCGTTCAACGATCGACGAATCATTTTCACAAGAAAGACTCGTTGAAAAATTGGGCCTTCTTGCCTCTTTTAAGAAGATCAACTCTGCCGCAGATGTCTGCTGGAGAGCTCTGAAAATGGGTGACTGGGACCTTCTGGCAGAAGCGGTTGCAGTGGAGTGGGAAATCCGGAGCAGGCTCTGTGAAGGGATGGTACCCCCGCCCTTATCAAAGAGCATGGATGCAGCTATGGAAGCCGGAGCCAAGGCTCTTAAGATCTGCGGAGCTGGGGGGGGCGGCTCTTTCTTTGCCCTCGTAGATCCGGGAAAAAAAGAAGAGGTTGCCTCTGCTGTTAAAAAAACAGGCGCGACACCGCTCCATTTTTCTGTCTACTGATCTATTTATTATTGCGCAGATTGCAAGACGAGATTCCTCACCTCTTTTTCATCGAGGTGGGGGTTTTCATAACCCCATCCTTCTCGGCTGTTGGCCAGCGGAATCCAGATAAAGTCGGGATGGTTTCTCCGGCTCGATCCAAACCAGATTCCATCGACAACATCTCCATGCGTTTCTTTATCCGCAGAGACGTAAAGGATATACTCATAGGTTGTTCCCGCTCCCCCCGCATTTGGATCAGAGCGCCGGGGGAGATAAACCCGTTCTCCGTTTTTCGTGAAGACCTTTTCATCAGGCGTTGTCTCATAAGGGGGGGTGATGGCGTCGCTGATGATCCATACGGTCGTTTTCACATAAACAGGAATCAACGGGGTCTCTGCGTATTTCTTGAGAATCGCCCGATGATCGGAGAGGGTTTCCCGATCTCTTGTTTTCTTTTCTATCGGAAAGTTTCCAAAGACCTTTTCCACTTTATATTGGTGAACAGGGTGATTCCAAACCTCCGGTCCAAAATCTTTGTCCACGACAAAGGATCGCTTCAAAACGCCAATCAGATTGGCCAGGATGAGATGAAATGCCGAAGGATTGATATCGTCACGCGCTGTTTTGTAATCGAGACCTTCCTGCTCATAAGGATGATTTCTTCCATAGTTCCGGATTCCTGCCGAGGATGAGAGGAGTTCCATATGACTCTCGGTGCTGAGCGCCATCAGGTCTCCAATTTCGAAGCGGACCTCTTCGCCATTTTTTCCCGTGACAGTGACCGGCTTCAGTGGCTGGGGATCGAGAATAGAAGCCCCAGCCCATCC
>JACQJE010000120.1 GCA_016205125.1 Deltaproteobacteria bacterium
AATAACTCCTTTGTGATCAAAGGGTTAAAGGGAACTTCGCGGTTACCCCCATTATGAGGCATCGACTCGAAAACTCATAACTCCTCGGTTACCTTTTTTACGATCCAATTCGTCCGCGTATTGATTTTGGTTCTGGCACGGCTCTTGCACTTTCCTTAATCTTTGAGGGAACGCGGAGAGAAATGAAACGCTATGTGCTGGAAGAATTTTAATGATTCCAATAGATTGTAACGAGAGCGTCTCTGTCAATGCGACCACTCGCTTTGACAAGAGAGTGACAAAATTTGTCGCACTCGCCCTTGTTTGCGCTCTATGGGCCGCATTCTCTTTTTGCCTCTCCACTCATGCATCGGAACCGAATTGGCAGCAGATTGACCAATGGATTTCAGATTTGCAGTCTTTAGAACCTGGCCTTCGTGAAAATGGGGCGAAAGAATTGATCGAACTCGGCGAAAAAGCGGTCCCACAGCTCGTAGATTTTTACTGTAGTAGTAAAATGTCGTTAGCTGAGGCAAATGCGGCCATCAAGGCAATAGAGATCCTTGAAAAAATCGGAAAAGATGCTGTCCCTTATCTGCTCCAGCAATTGCCACTCCACGAAAAATGTGTTCATCCGTACAAGTTGATAATCGCGCTCGGCAAAATTGGCGATCCACGCGCAGTCGTTCCTCTGATTAAACTTCTCGATAACAAAGAACTCAATTTGCGCATTTCAGCTGCCTCTGCTCTTGGACAAATAAAAGATCCGAGAGCCGTATCCCCCTTAATCCACGCACTTTCAGATCCAACGACAGGGGGCGCGCGGAGATATGTCGCTCTCGCGTTGGGAAGCATCGGTGATCCCTCTGCGTTGATGGCCATTGCGGAGAAGATGCGAGACAGAAATATCTGGGACGCGGCATACGACGCCCTGGGCATGTTTGATTTTTCCAGTGAAGAGGTGCGAGAGGCCACTCTTACAATCTTTGAAAAAGAGCACGATCTATCGATCAGACAGCGCATCACGGAGTTGATTGGAAAGGATGTGATCAGAAACTCAATTTCCATTAAGCGAAATTCCATTCCATTCCTCTCCCATGCCGGCGGAAAAGAAGGGATCACGCGATTAATGGAGATTTCCGCATCTGATGAGGAGGATCTTATTCGCCGGAAAGAGGCCGTCACCGCGCTGGCATGGATCGTCGCGAATCGAACGAAAACGGCGCTGGGTGTGCCACTGAAAGAGGCCACAGCAACAATGGACCTCTTTGGAGAAAAACTTCTAGCTGATCCGAGTGACATCATCCGAAATGTCACAATCGTCGCTCTTGAACGGATTCATGGCGTGAAATTCAACAAATTCTCCCTAGACATCATCCCTTATCTCATCGCAGCAGCAAAAGACCCAACCAACACCCTCGCAGACCGTTTTCTTGCAATCACCGCCCTGGGACATCGCGCAATCGATTCTGATACCCTCGCTTTCCTTGAAGATAAAAATGGAGATCTGGCAGAACTCAAAGAAGCTCCCGCTTCATGGCGCATTGATGAAGCGATCGCGCAAATTCAGGAGCGGATGATTCAAGAGCGGATAAAAGAAGGCAAAAAAAAAGGATTCAAAAAAAATTCCAGGATTAAAGTCCGTTGAAGTTGAAGGAGAAAGCTATTTGTCGGACAGGCTCGATAAATACTTCCTGATCAGAATCTTGCATTCTTCAACCGCGGGCTGATCAAAGGGGTTTACGTCCGCCAAAATCCCCGCATAGGTCGTCATCGACTCAAAATGAGCAATCAACTGACCAACCCAGTACGGGGTCAGTTCAGGAATGCTGAGCTCCATGACGGGTCTCTTGCGGTTCCGAAGAGTCTCAACCGTTGCCCGATATTCTGCTCTCAACAAGAGAGAGAGCGGCTGGCCGGAGAGCGCCGCGACGGGCGTCTCTTTCAGAAAAGATTCCCTGATCAGCGGGATTTTTAGCTCTTCCTGAGATGACTCTACCGCAATAAGAGTATAAATTTTGTCATCGGGACCCCCCAAAAAGAGCTGAAGGAGCGAATGCTGATCCGCAACCCCTCTCGCAATAAGAGGCGTCAGTCCGCCCCCCTTCTTTCCAAGACTCTCCGCCCAGAGCTGACTCAACCAGAGGCCGAATTGATCAAGCCGTTCAGAATAGCTCATACAAACTGCAATCCTCTTCCCATCGCGGCGCTCCATCTCGTGGAACAGCGCAGAAAAAAGGGCCGGATGAGAAAGCGCACCTTGGCTCTCAATGACCTGACGCCCATTCATGTCGTAATCGCGCGCCCCCAGGCAAAGCTCACGAATATCAATCCGCGCCGTTGCAGCAGGAATAAGGCCCACTGAACTTAAGATAGAGAAGCGCCCTACTAAGCCTTTGGGGAGAGGTGCTGTAATCTCTGCTTTCCATTCGACTGCAAGCGAACGGAGAAGATTCGGCCCCTCGCCTGTTGTCACATAAATATGACAGGATGCCTCTTCTTCCCCCAGATTTTTCACCAGCCACTCCCGGACAATCAGCGCTTGAGCAACAGTCTCTATGGTATTGCCAGAGTTGCTGATGAAATGAACGGCTGTCCGTTCCAAATTTAAAGACTCAAGCCTCTTTTGCAAGATCTCTGACTCGAGATGATCGATGACCTCGCTGGCAATTTTCTCTTCTGTTTGTCCTCCGCAGAGCGCTCTCCAGAGAAAACGCGCACCGAGCGCAGAGCCTCCGATTCCAAAAACCAGGTAATGATCAAACCCTGCCCGTATTTCGCTCCCAATCTCTTCCGCCTCCCGGATCGCATCCTCAGCATGAGGGAGTTCAATCCAGGGGATCTGCTTCTTCTGCCGCATCGCCTCAAACTGGCGATGCGCTGAAGAAGCGAGCAATTCGATCTCTTTTCGATCAAATCGCTCCAACAGTCCATGATCTTCAAAAGAAAGTAAATCTCCCACTTGCCCGTCACTCCGCAACTGAGGCGCCGATCCCTTTCTCCCTCAGCTCCCTCACGATGATCTTGCGCTGAACTTCCGATGTCCCCGCTCCAATCTCCATCAGCTTGGCATCCCGCCAATAACGCTCCACCGGAAATTCCCGCGTATAGCCGTAACCGCCAAAGATCTGGATCGCCCAGTTCCCAGCCCGCGTCGCCATTTCTGACGCGTAGAGCTTCGCCGCAGACGACTCCCGCGTCGCCCTCTCTTTCCGATCGAGCTTTCTCGCAGTCGCGTAGACAAGCGCCCGCGCCGCCTCCAACTCCGTGTGCATGTCGGCAATCATCTTCTGAATCATCTGAAATTCGATGATCGGCTCTTCAAACTGCTTCCTCTCGGAGGAATATTTCAGGCTCTGCTCCAGCGCCGCTTGTGCAATCCCGAGCGAAATCCCCGCAATAGTCGTCCGCTCCACATCGAGGGTATTCATCATCATCGGCACCCCACCCCCTTCTTTCCCGACGATATTTTGAGCAGACACTTTGCAATCTTTGAAAATCAATTCCGAAGTGGGAGAACCCCGCATTCCCAGCTTGTGGATCTTTTTTCCGACCGAAAATCCTTCAAACCCCTTCTCGACAATAAATGACGTGAGATTCGTCCGCTGAGAGCCTGTCCGCGCATAGACCACAAACGTCTCCCCAACCGGGCCATTCGTGATAAAGGTCTTCTCTCCGTTGAGGAGATAAGAGTCCCCTTTTTTCTCCGCCTTGAGCCGCATTCCGAGAGAATCTGAACCCGCCCCGGGCTCTGTCATCGCCATCCCTCCAATCTTTTCTCCGGAAATCAGCGCAGGGAGATATTTGGCGCGCTGTTCATCGCTGGTATTCACGGCGAGGTTGTGTACACAGAGAATCGAATGGGCGAGATAAGAGAGGGCTGTGGAGGCACAGACCCGCCCAAACTCTTCCATCACCAGGGTGGCAGAAAGAACATCGGCCCCCGTCCCGCCCCATTTCTCGGGAACCGTGATCCCCAACAGGCCCAACCGCCCCATCTTCTTGAACTGCTCGGGATAGAAGCCCTCGGTTTCATCAATCTCAGCCGCCTTCGGCAGAAGCTCTTGCTGGGCAAATTTGCGCGCCGTTTCACGAATGAGGCGCTGTTCCTCTGTTAGCATTCCTGCATCCCCCTTGTTCCAAAAGATCCCACGCAGAGGAACTTCCGATACTGGAAGTTCCAGGAGAGGAGTCAGAATAGTGGGTGGGCGGAGAAACTGTCAACTGAGGTGGCGGCAGGATTTAGGGCATGGCCCCGTCAAAGTTATTTACCTACCTATCGCGACTTTGACAGGACCGTGGGAGATGAATGGAATGAGATCAGAGTTTTTCACTTTTTTTCCGGGGCGGAAACGTAAAAATCAAAATAGTCTCCGTTATGCGTAGCTGACTCTAAACGGATCTCTGCAAATTTCTGATACCAGCTCGGCTTTTTGATATGAAGCTTGTATGCAACAAAAGAGCCCATCTGCACAGGATTCGCTCTGTCTTTGATCGCCTTAATGATCTCTACCCCATTTAAGTGAGGCTGTTCCAACAATATCTCAGCCGCAAGATGCGCGACTAATGGAGTAGCCATAGAGGTTCCGCTCAACGCTCTATAGTGATTTTCTTCTATGTTGCAGGTCTCATACAAACTTTTAATGAGAGGCAACTTGAGAGCAATTTGCGCATTATCCTGAAGCCACTGATGACTACTATTATCATAATGGCAGAGGGCCTTTGGCTTGGCGCTATTTTCGTCTAAAAATATCGAATGCAAGATATCTTCTAATACGGCACAACGATCTGTGGGGACAGTGGAGATAATTTCAACACCCCCCGCAAAGACAAGATCAACATGGTTGAGTGGTATATTCGTAAAGTTGGCCAATGAATCGTCTTCATTAATGCCCCCGACACACAAAACATTAGACGCTTCAATGCCACAGGGGTATTGTACTCTTGAAACATTGTCACTCCAACCCCCATCATTCCCTGCGGCCGCCACAAATAGAATATCGGGGTATTGGTTGACGACCCCCGTAATTCTTTCGGTGAGCATACGGCGCGCATTGTTGTATGTTTCCAATTCCTTCTCATAATCAACCCCATCGCTCTCATTCGGTTTTGTGAAGCTTCCACCCAAACTGATATTCACAATTCGTACCCCTTTTTCGTGGGCATCTTTGATCGCATCAGCTAGATTTTCCGCAAAACGATCTGCTTCCCCCGTTTCTTCTTTCTTCACGTCCTCTTTGGTTTTATAATAGGGGAGGAGACGATAACTGATTAATCCAATGTCATCCCGGTCATAGGTCATTAATCCGGCGACATGCGTTCCATGGTAGTCTTCGGCTCTGGTTTGCCGGTAGGGATGGAGAAATTTCGCGAGTCGAGGATCAACCTTGAGTACCTGTTCTGCTACGCAGATATCATCACCGTAATCCTGTAAGAATCGTCGAGAAAAGGGCAAGGTCAAATGAAGCCGTTCGTTTTGTCGAAAAAATCAGCCGCTTTGTCGAGCAATCCCCTTCAGAACAACTGCCCTGTCTTAATTTAGATCTCTTTTCAGTGGCAGATTAAGAGCGTAATCGTGGGGTAAACTGGTAATAAGGCAATAAAATAGCAAAAAAAAGCTTGATTCTGCTACTATAG
>JACQJE010000126.1 GCA_016205125.1 Deltaproteobacteria bacterium
AATACTCCATGAGATGTAATCCTGAGATGTAATGCTGAGTACTATTGTCATCCTGAGCGAAGCGAAGGATCTAGATCCTTCGCTTCGCTCAGGATGACATGACAATCACAATGGATTGTAATGATGCAGGCTGATTCTCACAAAGTCGAAAGAAATTTATTCGCACTCATCCTCTTCTCCGCTTTGGCAAGGCTTGCCGCAGGCCATTGGCTTGGCTTGGGTTACGGAGAATCGTACTATTTTTCCCTGGCAGCAAAGCCGAGCCTCAGCTACTTTGATCAACCCCCTCTCTCTCTTTGGCTGGCCGCTGTCAGCATGAAGTTGTTCGGAGCTGTCACTCCCCTGGTTTTGCGTCTCCCTTTTATTCTTCTCTTTGCGGGATCGACTTATCTGATTTATGCGATTGGGAAGAAAATGTTTGGCGCATGGCCCGGCTTTTACGCGGCACTGCTGCTGAACGTTTCTGCCGTTTTTGGTGTCAGCACCGGCATCTTCTTCCAACCTGAATCCCCTCTGATCTTCTTCTGGCTGACGACGGTCTGGTGCCTCATCAAACTTTTCTTTGATCCCAGTCTCAAAAATCCGTATTTTTACTGGGCGGCGACAGGGATCCTCTTTGGTTTGGGACTGCTGAGCAAATACCCCGCCATTTTCCTGCCTATTGGAGCCTTTCTCTTCCTTCTGACCACCCCTCCTCAGAGGGGGTGGCTCAAGCATCCTGGCCCTTATCTCGCCATCCTGATCTCAGTTCTCCTTTTTGCCCCTGTTCTGATCTGGAATGCGCAACATGAGTGGATCTCCCTTTTGTGGCAGGGACACAGGGGGGTCGATTACAAGGGGATTCATCTCATCTGGCTATTGAGAAGCATTTTAGGACAAGCCGCCTGGGTATTGCCGTGGATTTGGATCCCGCTCATTTTCCAGCTCTACCGCTGTTTCAAGGGGGGTCCCGCTCTTTCAAAAAATTGGTTCATTGCATGGATGAGTGTTGTGCCGATTGTCGTTTTCACAGCCATCTCTCTCTGGACAGAAATCGGTTATCATTTTCACTGGCAGGCCCCCGGTTACCTGATGCTCTTTCTCCCTTTGGGAGATTCACTCTTTCGCCTTCTGCAGAATGGGAGCCAGAGGGCGAGAAGGTGGCTCATTGGATCCACCGCATTCTCCTCCCTGGCCCTCCTCATCGTTGTGACCCATGTCGCCACAGGATGGGGGAGGGGGATAGAGCAGCTTTTTGCTTCGGATGAATCGAAAAAATTAGATGACCCGACCCTTGAGATGCTGGATTACTCAACCCTCGAAGAAGCCCTCCGCGGGAGAGGGTTGTTGGCGAGGAAGGATCTTTTCGTCTTTACCAACCGCTGGTTTCAGAGTGGGAAAGTCGATTACGCACTGAAGGGGAAAATGCCACTCTTTTGTTTTCACCCCTCTGATCAGAGAGGTTTCGAATTTTTAAGAGAGAGTGAAGAGTGGCTCGGAAAAGATGGAGTGTTGGTGAGTACCCAAAAGAAACTCGACAATCCCCACGATGCTTTTGGAGAGTATTTCGAAGAGATCATCCCCCTCGGCTTCGTGACCGTACCGAGAGGAAAATATATCGAGGAGACGCTTTACCTGCATTATTGCAGGAATTACAGAAAAGTCTTTCCAAAGGCGTACGTTCAAAAATGATGCTGCAGCAGATGATTGAATTCGACAGGGCACTCTTCCTCGCGATGAATAATGGATTGGCCCATCCGTTCAACGACCTCTTCTTTGGTTTTTTTACCCTCCTTGGATTCGCCGGGGTTTTACTCCCCCTTACCGCTCTCTTCCTTTTCCTGTACCACCCAAAATCTTTTCTTTGGAATATGGCGGTGGTCCTTTGCGGCATCCTGGTGGGAGCGGCACTCTTGCACACGCTAAAAGAGATTGTTGCACGACCCCGCCCCTTGAGCGATTTCTGGAACCTCCAGGAAAAAGGTGAAGTGGTGGTTCACACGCTCTTTCAAAAGCTGGTTGGCAACAACTCCTTTCCATCGGGACATGCGCAGTTGGCCTTTGGAACGGCAGTGGGATTAGCGCGTATTTATCCGGCAGGCACGCTTTTTTTTCTCCTGATTGCTTCACTGATTGGCATCTCGAGAATCTATGTCGGGGCGCACTTTCCACTCGATGTGCTCATGGGAGCGCTATTAGGAAGCGGTGCCTCTCTCCTTGTATTTCGGATGGCAAAAAATTTGCGTTTTAATGAAGCCAGGCAAAATAATCGTTTTTAAAATTCTCAGTCGGAAATAGACATCTATTTCCGACTGAGAACTAGAGAGGCCAGTTTGCTGTAATGGAGAGAGAGCCGCGCAAGTCGGGCCGCGCCCAACCCAGCTCCCCAAGCTCTTCCTGATGGAGAGAGGCATCAATTGAGATCTTTCCTGCCGAGATTCCGATCCCCCCAGCGGGGTATCCCTGATAGAGTCCCCCTCTCAAAAAGAGCGTCTCATGAAAGAGCTGGAGTTCGGTCCCGAGATGGAAATGTTTGAGGTAAGAGGAGAGCCGCGCAGGTGAAAAGGATCTCCCGAGGCTGCGGAAATCGGCCGCGATCAGCAGGGAGTGGCTCTTCCACGGGGGGGATTGGACACTGACTCCAAAATCGAGACTCTGTCCCCATCGGAGATCCTCTGCCCTGTCTCCTTTGGGATCTTCAACGACAACCCCTAATTGAGATCCGAGAATCCGGTGAATGACAAGACCCAGGGCAGGTCGCCATTCTGCCGTTTCTGTGAAGAGCGCCCTCTCATCGGCTGCAGATCCAAAGGAATAGAGGAGGCCGAAATCGAAGTCGAGGAGATAGAGTCTCGATTTTGGGATGCCGATGTTCTGGCTTGCCGCCGGGTCAATAAAGTCATCCAGCTCAAAAGTTCTGACTCCTCCATAACGGTGACTCAGCAGAGCGCTCATGCCGATGGCGAGACGGTTTCTCCAGACCGGTTTTGCCCATCCGGCCATTATTCCAGTGTCTGTGAGGTAACTGAGTGTCGCTTCGGGAATGACAGGATTGTGGATGTCGGCATCGATCTGCCCCGCATAAAACCCTCCCAATGCGAATTGATTCGCGGCATAGGCCGGAAAGATGCTCCAGTTGGCATGACCATGCTTTCCGATGAGAGGGGTGAGGAGCTTGTGGACTTGATCCGGATTTTGGGATGCTTCATTGGCAGTGGTCAGCACGTTGATGGAATCGAAACCGAAACTACCGTTTCCCCTGGGGAGTTGAACTGCTTTGTGGGAAGCTCTGGAGAGCATAGCAGGATTCTGAAAGAGAGCCTCCAGGCCGCGCCCCCCTGCCACATAAGTGCCTCCCCGGCCATAGATGCTTGGTGTATCAACTGTTGCAGGGTAGGCGCTGAAAAAAGGAGCTGACGTAAAAGAGAAGAGAAAAAAAAGACGACTGAGAAAAAGCAGATCTCTTTTGCCCATCGATCCCTCCCCATCCTTCAGAGTGAAGAAAATTTCTGCCAGACCCCGACGTTGCGATAAGGTTCATGACGAAAGTGCCAAAGCAAATTTGATAGCCCCATCAAGGGCCTTTAATTTTTCAGCTCTTAGAAGCGCAATTCGATCTCTCAGAAATGATTTTGGAATCGTCGTAATTGTATCGGCGTTGACAACGCATTCTTTTGGCAAGCCGTCTGGAACGCCCAATCGCACTTCGACGGGAATATTTCTGATTTGTGTTGTCAGAGGTGCAATCGTCACAAGCTCCCTCACTTGATAAGCCTCATCCCTGCTAAGCAATACTACAGGCCGCCTTCCGGCAGGCTTCGGCAGTTCTGCCCACCACACCTCTCCCCTTTTCATTCGCCCCACTCCTCTCCGCCGAGAGATTCAGCCGCAAGTATCCCGTGTAGATGAATATCCGGTGGAGTTTCTGGATAGTTCCTATATCCTTCTATGTAAGAACGAACTCGCTTCTCTTCCCGCTTTGCAGTCACCCAGTCTCTGATGGCCAAGGCAATCATCGCGCTGCGCGACAAATGATACTCTTTCCGCATTCTCTCAATCAGTTCATAGACCTGCCGCGGCAAACTGATCGTGAACTTTTCTGTTTGACTCGCCATAAAAACCTCGTTTGCTTTAGTCACACTTTTATACTACTAAAAGATCACAAGAAAGTAAAGCGTAAAAATTTATACTTAAATATCAAATAGTTATTAAAATATTAGTATGACTTATTGAAATATATCCATAGGAATAGAGAACGGAAAAACGATCGTCCATAGCGTGCCATGGGCTAGCGGATTTGAGCTCTTCTGGGACAGCAATGTGATGCTCAACCGGGCGAGACGTTTTCCAAAAGTAAGCTGGGGGGACCCCAGTTTGATGCGAATACAGAGAGTTGGGGAGAGTTGCTCTACGCGTGCCCTTCTCTCAGGCGCTCCTTCTTGATTGGTTTTAGGACGGAAAGGGGTTAGTCGTTGACGAACGGGAGAAGGGATCGTACCATCATGGCAGGGTATCTCTAACGAGAGGCAGAAGAGAGGGTATTGTTATGCCAAATGTGCGTGAAGGAGAGCGGATCAGGCAGAGAAGAAAGCAGTTCATTGTGGCGTCGAGTTTTCAGTGGCGTTTTTCAGTGGTGCTGGTGTTGGTTGGATTGGGGGTCGCTTTGGTCATTGGGCTGATTGTCTACCGGATTTTGTCCGGCAATGTTGAAGTGCTGATTGAGTCCAATGCGATTACCTCGACCAGTGCATTGGATTTCATTGACCGGCAGGAAATACTTCTCTGGCGGACAATGGCCATTACATTTATCGGTGTTTCTGCAGTTCTTCTCGCACTTGGAATTTACCTCAGTCACAAGCTTGCCGGCCCGATTTACGCGTTGACGCGCGAGATGAAGCGCCTTGCGGCTGGGGATTACAATGCCACGTTGGTTTTGCGAAAGCATGATGAATTTCAATATCTGAAAAATAGTTACAATGAGTTGGTTGCCGCATTGCAGAACCATCTGCAAGATGATCTTCTTCAGATGGACGGGATCATGACGGCGCTCAATCATCGGCTCTCCGAACTTCAGACGAAAGGGAAGCTCACGGAGCTGGATGCGGAGGGTTTGATGGAAGTGATTCTGTCGCTCCGGAATTTCTACAACCGCAAAAGCCGGATGCTTTACGCCGAAGAGCCGCAAGTGACAATAGAAAACGTAGTGCTTTAGGGCGTGTCTAACAAACAAAGAATAAAAAAACCATTATTGGAGAAGTTTTCCAAATTTGAGCGCGATGCTCAAATCGCCCTGCACGCGGAGCTTTCCGGTCACAAAGGCGATTTGGGGAGAGAGTTCACCGCTGATGAGGCGTACAAAGTCATTGTCGCTGATTTCAATCCGACAGGAGGGAGAAGGGGTTTCTGCAGGGGTGATGCGGACCGGTGAGGCGGAGCAGTCGACGGTCCAGTGACCGCCGTTTGGACCGGTGATGTCGAATTGAATCGCGCCTCCAATCTCATGGGTGAGATCTGGTCTGGATTGGAGCCATGGCAAAATCTTCTCTTCAATGAGTTCTTTTGGAGTCTTCCCGGCCATAAAAGTTTCCCGCTATTTTGGAGATGCGCCCGTTAAGTTTCCCGCGTACATTTCATTCAGGAGAGGGCTGTACTTTTGCTCACAAAAGCGACGGCGTATTTTGAGAGAGGGGGTTAGCTCCCCCTCCTCGATGGAAAGCTCTCGTTTGAGGATCCGAAACTGTTTGATCTGCTCATAAGAAGCGAGCTGTTGATTTACCGCAGAGAGTGCGCGGCTTACTTCGTTGACCATAAAGGGATCTGATACAAGTTCCGCGAGGCTCCCGAACCTGATCTGATTCTGTACGGCAATCCTCTGCATGACCTCTGGGTTGAGCGCAAGAAGAGCGGTCAGGTACTTTCTCTTGTCCCCGTGAACGATTGCCTGGCTGATGATCGGATGAGATTTCAGAAGATTTTCGATTTTCTGGGGGGCGATATTCTTCCCTCCGGAAGTGACAATGAGATCTTTCTTGCGGTCGGTGATCTTGAGCAGACCTTCCGCGTCAATCTCGCCAATGTCACCGCTGTGAAACCATTCCCCCTCAAATGCGGCGTCCGTTGCTTCTTTGTCGCCAAAGTATCCGATAAAGACCTTTTCACTTCGGATCAAAATCTCTCCGTCACCCGAAATTTTCAACTCGACTTCGGGCAGCGCAGGTCCCACCGTTCCAAACTGGTAGTGGTTTTCCCGATTCACCGTGATGGCGGCTGTTGTTTCAGTCAGCCCATAGCCTTCCAGGATCAGAATACCGGCGGCATGAAAGAACCCTGCAATTTCTCTTGCAAGGGGGGCACCCCCCGAAATAAAGAAGCGGATTCTCCCTCCAAATTTTCGGTTGAGCTTGGAAAAGACGAGCGCATAGGCGATCCGGTATTGAATCTTCAAGGCGAAGGGGATAGGCGATTGGCGCTGTCTAAATTCACTCACTCTTCTCCCGATCCGATGACTCCACCAGAAGAGTTTCTGCTTGAGAAGGGAGCCCTCCCGCACCTGAGAGAGAATCTTCTGATAAGCTTTCTCGTAAATCCTCGGCACGGAAAACATCAGGGTGGGATGGACCTCTGTCAAATTTTGCGCAATGGCATCGATGCTTTCGGCAAAGTGGGTGCACCACCCAAACCAGACATGCGCCAAATGCTCCACCCGCCCAAAAATATGGGCATAGGGGAGAAAGGAGAGCGTGCTGTCCTTTGGCGTGATATCAAAGAGTTTCCCGAGGTCGGACAATTCAGAGATGAACTGACGGTGCTGGAGCATCGCCCCTTTTGGAGTCCCCGTTGTTCCGGAGGTGTAAACGATGGTGGCCAAATCGTCTCTCTTCAAATTTGAGGCGAGCGTTTCATACTCCTTTCGCAGGGCCTGAGCCGCGTTGCGTCCCCTCTGTCTCAGCTCGTCGAGCGTTAAGACGGGAAATTCGCGGGGTTTATTCTTGCCATTCCCTTTGGGTTTGTCGATCAGCACCCCTGCTGTGAGAGGAGTCCCTTTCTTCTCTACTTTGGCAAGTTGGTACTCATTTTCTGCGATGAAGACCTTTGCTCCGGAGTGTTTGAGAATGTAAGTGACATCTGCTGGTGTATTCGACTGATAAATCGGGACAGTGACTGCGCCGACAGAAAAAATGGCGAGATCAGAGTAGGACCATTCCGGCCTTGTTGTACAGACGAGGGCCGCACGCTCCCCTTTTTTGACACCAAAAGAGAGGAGCCCTAAGGCCATTTCATCGACGGCATCGCGATAATCGTTCCATGTCTTTGAATGCCAGGTTCCCCCCTTTTTGAATTTGAAGGCGACGGCATTTCCATGGGATGCAACTCTTTTGCGGAAGACTTCAATAATGGTTTGAGGCGTCTGCACGATTCGAAATCCTTTTGGATAAGTTCCCATTCTAGTTGAGAACTAACCAGGACTTCGCAATCTTTAATTTACAGACCGCACTTTGTCAACGCAGCTTCTTTATTTCTTTGGGGAGTTGGAGAGGCGCGGTTTCACTAAAATGCCATCAGATGTGAAATAAGTATCGTAAGGCCCATCAATTTGTTGATCTGGCACTTGCGGCAACAGTGAAGGGGTGCTGCGCACCCAGTCTGCAAGATCAAACAGACGTTTTAGAGCGGTGCTCTCCCTTCGCCAATTTTCGAGCCATTTTTGGCAGGCATCGGTCTCAACTGCGCCAGGAGTAGGAATCTCTGATTGGGCGACGAGGTTTTCCTGCCGGTTGATCAGGTCAGCCAGTGCCTCTTTCTGGCGTTGCTGTTCTCCCCGCCAGTTTAGCTTAGCGACTTCTTCCTTAAGGAAGGAGAGGGCTTCGGGTGAACCGGTTGCCAATAAAGCATGGGCGATCTTTTCCTTTATCTCTGGGCGGTCATAGGGAAATTCCAGCCCTGACCAGAGATTCCGAAGCTCTGTCAGAATGTGGTCTTGAGTTTGAGGATCCATTTGTGAGGACATATTTCCAAGAGAGATCGCAGCCTCACCCAGATGGTGAGATTGAACAACGCCGGGAGTCTGAGTCTGTATTCTCTTTTTTTCCTCATTGATCAGGCCAAAGAGTGCTGTTGCTGCCGATTTTTCTCCCGTTTTTCCTAATGCCTCTATTGCGGCATTTGTCCTTTCAGTAAATTCCTTTCTTGTGGTCTGCGCACGGACGACGCGCTCATGAACATCCGGATCGCTGTCATCTACCCATTCGCCATACTTGTTCTGATGCTGACGATAAGCGCGAGCGAGTGGAGGGGCTACGATTTTCTCAAAATCGTCCCCATCTCTTAGCGCCCTGTTGAGTTGTTCTCTGGCTGCAGCTGAAGCCTGCGGGCCGCCAAGCGTTCCTAGTGTCTGGAGTATCGCTACCCTCTCCTGAGAGGGTAAGGCGGCCGATTTCAGCCTTTGAGAAAGGGGATCGATGACACCGTCGCGCTGTCCAATGTTCCCCAATATGTGGAGGGCGAGTTGTTTTCTGTTTGCACTGGGGAGATCGCTCGCAACGATCTTTACCATTTCCCCGATGACCTGTTGATTGCCACTGCGACCTAAAGAGACGAGATTCTCAATTGTTTGCGAGTCCGGCTTTTCTCTGGTGTAGAACGAGTTAATGAGTGCGCTGGCGCTCTTTCCTTGTGCTGTTTCATCATCGGCTAGCGTCAAAGCACTCATCTGTAAAGTAAGCAACAGAAAAAAGGAGACTGAAAAGGGAGAAAAAGTTGGTTTTTCAAAAGAGACTCTTCTCATTTTTAATGCTGACCCTGCTGGCAAAACGACGTGAGTGGCTTCTACCCCCTTTGAAATTGCAAAGAATGTGCCAGCGGCTGTTTTGAATATTTAAATATTGCGTTGTATTTTTAATGGGTTATGTTGTAAGCCTACTGATCAAAACAGACGGTTGCGAAACAACCGTACAAAGTTTTGACAGAAAGCGTGATGATATAC
>JACQJE010000127.1 GCA_016205125.1 Deltaproteobacteria bacterium
CGGAAGGGATTCTTCAATAGTGATGTCTATTTTTGAGATCATCGCTTTCACCTCTCCCTCTGCTTCCCAAAGAGGCTTGCCCACTTCCCGGGCAATCAGTTCAGCCAGATCCGAAATCCGGGAGCGCAAAATGTGCTGATAGGAGCGAAGAGGAGCGATCCTTTCCTCCAAGCTCAGATTCGCCCATTTCTCCTTGGCAGACCGGGCTGCCGATACCCCTTTATCGATATCTCCACAGGAGACCGGAAAGTTGCCAATCACATCTTTCGTGTTTGCCGGATTCAGGCTGGTAAGGATCTCGTCTGCTGGAGATGGAATATGAAACTCTCCATCGATGAAATTACCTAATACCTGGATTTTTCTGTGCTGCATCGTTTCGCCAAATCCCCCCGTTTTCTTAATTAGTAAGACATCACCCAGATCATCTCCCCCTGAGAGAGTTCCATCGGGGCAACATCCTCGCGCCGGAGCCACACCTCCCCTTCGCGATTCAGCATCGAAACCTGCATTGCCTGAAAACCTTTGTCCGCTTCTTTCCCAATCATTCCTAAATGGGTCCTGGTCGGATTTTCAAAGTGATCGACAAATTTCACGCTCTTCTTCGTTGTCTTCGCGACAAGAGCGATTTCCTTGAGATCAGCCCCATAGTGCGGGCCGCCATCAAAGGGGTCGATCACATCGAGAAACTTAAAACCGATCTGCGTCAGCATGTGCTCTACTGGTTTAGTTTCCTGTCCAACTTCTCCAATGACATCCTGAACCTCTTTTGGGAGAAGCGTCGCATAGATCTCCTCCCATGGAAAAAGAGAGGTGAGGAACTCTTTGCTCTCCTGGCTCAGCCGATCTGCCTCCAAATAATCAATCTGGGTAAACTTTCTCCCAATGGCTTCCCACAGCGGGCTCGTGCCATTGGGATTAAAGGGGGGAAGGAGTTCCGCAATAACACGCTCTTTGAAAGATTCGGGATGAATCGCCATGAAGAGGAAGCGCACAAAGGAGATCTGCTTCCCTAATCGGGCGGGATGATTTCGATATGTGGGGCGTAAAATTAAGCCGCCAATTTCTGTCGGCCCATCCTGATCAAATTCGAGTTTCAGGGTGCAATGCTGAATCCGAATATTAGCCGAAACACTATACCTCTCTCTGCGGTTCAGCTTAAAAAAACTATTGGGATTTTCTTTTGTGCCATACCTTGCAATGATTTGAGAAGTGGCAATCACTTCGCCAGATTCCGTATCTTCCAGGACAAACATATACCTTCCGTCATATTTATCCGCCAATTCACTGCTAAAAGACTTCAGGGAAATCGCAATCAGTTTGTTGAGAATCTTGCGATTGTCTGGAAGATTGATCGAATTGAGCATCTTGGCCAGCCGATAAATGGCCTCCATGTCGTCCAGTCGGACTCCTCGCAACAGAAACATGGCCTACCTCATGATGAGCAGAGGGCAGAAATGATCTCCTGGTAATATTCCACCGCGCTTCGAAGCTGTTTGAGGGAATTGTGCTCATTGGGACAATGCGCATTTCCCGTCGATACTCCAGGACCTACAACAATCACTTCACATCCATGTGCTGCGTAAATTGAGGCTTCAGTGCAAGCCGGTTTGGCTAACAGCGCCCCAGAATATCCCAGCCTCTTAATGATTTCCTGGCTCTTAACCACCAGTGCCGAGGCCTGATCGGTGTAAAAAGCCGGGTCACGCCGCTCAATCCTGACGTCAACTTTCGCATCGGGCCACTTTGCTTCGATTTCTTCACTGCACTCTTCAAAACCGAGAAGAACGCGATCGGTATCCACGCCCGGCAAAAAACGGAAACTGATGGTAAAAACCAGACAACCCGGAACTTCTTCTGGCGATTGAATTCTTGCCACCGTCACTGCCGCCGTATTTTTCTGCCTCTCCTCACTTAATTGATTGATATAATTGTACATCTTCCTCAAAATCTCAGCAACTTCCCTGCCGATAACCTTCTTATTCGTCCATTCCCCCGCTTCCCGGCACTGGGCACCCGTTTCCTTCGCCAACTCCTCAGCCGAGGCTGAACTTGCAATAACCGCTGTCGCACTGGAAGGAACCCGGTTGGCAATGGATCCGCTGTTGAGTGAAACCAGCTGGCCGATCCTGTCATTCTTAAAGACCCATTCCAGACAGAGTGAGATCGGATTGATTCCGAGATGAGGTGTTGCGCTGTGAACTGCCCTGCCTGAAAAAAGAGCCTCAAAGAATCCCGCTTTCGAATCCGCTCTCTCAAATAAGGACGGGCAATCGACTTTCCACTCGATTACCAGATGCCCTTTATGTGTATAGACAATCTCGAGTTCTGAGGGCTCATTGACAATCACATAGCGCGGCACCCATTTTCGCGTACGCATGAATGCCCTCGCCCCCAACAACCCAATCTCTTCTCCAAAGGTACCCGCAATGCCAAATGGTTTTTTGAGCTTCCCGAAATCGATCCTGCTCACCGCTTCGAGCTGGCAGAGAATTGCCAGTTTTGTGTCAGCCGTCCCAAGCCCATAGAGAGCATCCCCCTCAATATGCATGGCAAAGGGATTCTGTCCGGTCTTAGTCCATAATTGGAGATCACCCGGATCAACGGTATCGAGATGGGTACTGATTAAGAGATAGGGATCATTCTCTTTTCTATGGCTTAAGCCAATGAGGTTTACCTGCTCAGGAGAATCGGAATCAGGGACTTGAACAACAGGCTCCAGACCGACACTCTCCATGAGCGGCGCTAAGAAATCGACCGCCTCTCGTGTCCCGGTCCGGCTGACTGAATCGATCGCGATGAAATCCCGCGCAGTTTCCAAAAAATCAAACATCTTCTGTTACTCTCACTTGCGGCGCTGCCGCACTGCTTCGATCGCTTCCCCCATCAGCTGCATCGCGAGGTCAATGTGCTGATCTGTGAGAGCGCCGCACGGGAGAAGGAAGCGCAATTTGTATGGCCCATGTCCACAGTGCCAGATGAGAAGCCCCCGATTAAAGGATTCCCTGACAACCTCCTTCACCCCTTCGAGCGAGCCATCCAACGGCGTGACGGAAATCATCCCCCCCATTCCCCCAAAATCGGCAATAGCCCCTTTTGGGAGAGTGTGCTGAAGCTCCTTCAATTTGCCAAAGACCCGTTTCTCAACCGCCGAAATTTTCCCATTGGGGCCGAAGAACCCCTCAGTGACAAGCCGCTCGACAATGCGCCTCCCTACTGAAAGCGAAACGGTGCTCCCCGCAAAAGTACCCACCACCAATCCTGGTTTGGGATTCAATTCCTCAGAGAAAAGGAGCGCGCAATTCTGCAGCATCTTTCCGATCGAGATGACATCGGCATACTCTTCCAATTCAAGTTTCTGCGTCGCGAAAAGTTCGCCGGTTCTTCCGAATGTTTGCACCTCGTCAATCCAAATAACAAGATCATGTTTTCGACAGCACTCCATCATTGCCCTGAAGAATGCAGGCGGCGCAACGTTAAATCCCCCCTCTCCCTGAATGAGCTCAAAGAGGAATGCCGCAATCTTTCCCGGATACCTCCGTATAAAAGTCTCCAGGAGTGACACACTCTTTGCCGTGCTATTAGGATCAGAAGGGTCATAGAAAGGGACGTAAAGTGTTTCGCCATGAACCGGCAGACCCACGCGATTCAATGGATTATCAGTAATCTCCGCCATCATCGACGTTCTCCCCGCAAAGGCATGGTCGAACGTCACAATCATGTAGGCAGGATATTTCTTCTGACGGATGATCTTAATGGCGTTCTCATTGGCCATTGAGCCGCTCAGAGAAAGCCATCCATACTTCATTCTTTTTGGGGCATGCTCAAGGAGTATTTTCAGAAGTTCATAATACTCTTCGTTGGGGAGGAGGTTCCCCTGCATGACAACGTCTTTTGCCGAAGCATCAAGCGAAGTCGAGATGAGGTCCAAATCGCTATGTCCAAAGAAATGAACCCCAATTCCGGCAATGAGATCGAGTTTGACGCTTCCATCCGCCAACTCGACAAATGGCCCATTGCCGATCCCTGATCCGATCGAGGGATAAAAAAACTCTTTTCCCCGAACCTTCGCGAACTTCTCAGCCGCGGCTTGCAGTGCCGCTTCATTGGATGGAGTGATGCCAATGATTCGGCGACTCCGTTCCGCAATCGCTTCCAGAATGAGCTTTTTCCCTTGCGCCATCCGCGGATCCGACGGAAATTCTCTTCCTAAGATTTCTGTCATTTAGAAACACCTTTTGGAAATAGAATGTCGTTGAATTTGATTTTGCCATTCAAATTTGTTTTTGTCACTCTGAGAAGGTAGAGGTGGATTTTTAGTGCGTGGAGGCTTCTGGTGCAAATCTCTGTCATCATCCCGACTTTTAACGAAGAAGCAACGCTACCATGCCTCCTCTCTGAACTCTCCCGTCTCCCTCTTCACGAGGTGATCATTGCGGATGGCGGAAGCACAGATCAGACTTGGGAGATTGCTTCTGTTGCTGCAACCGGTCGAGCCCATCGTCCCTTCGCTGTTCAAGTGATCTGCGCTGGCCGAAAACGGGCGGTTCAGCTCAATGCCGGCGCCGTTTTGGCGAGCGGCGAGGTCTACTGGTTTCTCCATGCGGACTCCCGCCTCTCCGCCTTGAACCTGTGGCCTATCGAAGAGGCTCTTGAAAAACCGAGTGTTGTGGGCGGGGGGTTCTCACTGGAGATTCAAGATCCTCATCCCATATTCCGAATCATCTCCTTCGGCGCCAATTTCCGGGCGCGCTACACCAACCTGATTTTAGGGGACCAGGGGCTTTTCGTGCGTGCCTCTGCCTTTAAGGAACTAGGCGGTTTTAATCCCAACGCAATGCTGGAGGATGTCGATTTTTCCGACCGCCTGAAAGAAAAAGGGGAGATCGCGATGCTGAAAGAGAAAATCTCCACTTCCTCCCGAAAATGGAGAACACACGGTATCGTCCAGACAACGCTGCATCACTGGAAAACATACCTGGCGTATCGGCGACTCGCCCAAAACAATAGAATTTTGGAAATGCGATGAAAGCCAATGCAATCGCCGTTATGATGAAAGCCCCTCTGCTGGGGGAAGTAAAAACCCGACTCTCGCCCCCGCTCACTCCCAAACAAGCTCTCAGTGTATATGTCGCTTCTGCCAAAACAACTCTCTCAACACTCAGAAAAATGACGGATCATGATGTCCATCTCTTCATCTATCCTCCTGAAGAGATTGGACTTGCAATACCTCTCATTCCAAAATCCTCTCCCCGCCTTCAATGCGATAGCCGTATTTCTTCGTCATTTCAAATTCATCCCCAAACAGGGGCTGCTTTCACAGAGCGTCTGACTCACAGTATCGCTCTCCTTTTCAATCAAGGTTATGAGAAGATCCTTCAGATAGGAACCGACTCTCCTCAGCTTTCTCCAGTTATTTTGCAGAAAGCGACTCTTGCTCTTGACGGTGTGGACATCATCATCGGTCCTGCACTCGATGGAGGGTTTTATCTTCTTGGAATGAAAAAGCCTCATCTCGCCTTGTATGAAGGACTCCCGCTCAGCACACCTCACACTTGCAACGCCTTAATGAGAAAAATCGAATCTCTGAATCTCTCCTTTTCTCTTCTTCAAGGGTTACGCGATATTGACACATTTGAAGACCTTCGGAGCATTTTGAGATTTGACCCCCTTCTCTTGAGGGGGTATAAATTTCCTATGAGAAACTTTTGAAATCAGGTATTGCAATGAAGACGAAATTCTCTCTTTTGATCCCTTTGACTCTATCTCTCACCCTCGTTATCGGCTGTGCGACCGGACAGAAACTGAGTGATGAAGAATCGGCCAAGAAGGCCTATGACCGCGCAATGACGCTCAAAAAAAACATGCACTATGATCTCGCCGTTGAAAAATTCAACTATGTCAAAAACACCTTCCCGCTGACACAGTGGGCGACAAAGGCAGAGCTTGAGATTGGAGAAGTGCACTTCGGAAATGACGACTTTGTAGAGGCAATCGGCGCTTACGAACTCTTTCAGGAGCTTCACCCGAACCACCCGGAGATCCCTTATGTGCGCCATAGGATTGGAATCTCGCACTTTAAGCTGATCCCCCGGACGATTGACCGCGATCTGACCCCCGCGCGCAAGGCGGTTGCTACTTTTCAGTCGCTGATTCAGGATTTCCCCCAGTCCCCTCATGTGGAAGAAGCGAAAAAGATGATTGCGACATGCGAGGGAAAGCTTGCAGAGAAGGAGTTGTATATTGCGGAGTTCTATCTGAAGCGGGATATGACACACCCGGCTAAGCGCAGACTCAAAGATCTCATCGAAACTTATCCGGGAACAGAGGCTGGAGAGCGAGGCTATATCGTACTGGCAACGACCCTTCTGGATGAAGGAGAGGGGGGGCAAGCACGCACATACCTCAACAAATTCCTCAAACAATATCCCTCTTCTCAATTCGAATCAGAGGCAAAAGCTCTTTTGGAAAAGATGAGGTAGGTGGAGGATTTTGAACAGGTGGAAAATCTTCTCCTGAAAGAAGCAGAAAATAAGATTGCCAAAGGGGAATATACTTCTGCACAAGAGCTGATCGGGCAGGTCCTCAAACAGTCGCCGGAAGATGGGGAAGCCCACTACTTGCTGGGGACGATTGCATACCGCCGAGGGGAGCTTGATCAGGCGATCCAGTCTCTCAAGCGCGCCATCACAGCCAATCCTCAACATACCGATGCCATGCTCAGCCTATCGATCCTCTACAATGATATTGGGGCCTATGAATTGGGGAGCGAGACCTACAATATTCTTCAGCAGACCTGCCAACAACAAGCAAATTTCCAGGATAAGCGGCTCAATGCCAGAATTGCCAGACACCACATCGGGCTGGCGAGAATCTATACGCAATATCGCCGCTACGACGAAGCGCTGGAAGAGTATTCCAAAGCCCAACAGCTCGCACCATCCGATGCTGAGATCAAAGTCGGGATTGCCCGGCTTTATCTTGAAAAGGGGGATCCCCAGCAGGCTGTCGCTCATTTGGAGCGCATTGCGGCCAAACATCCAGAATACACAGAGGCCTTTATTCAGCTGGGGCTCGCACATTCTGCAGCTGGCAACAAAGCAGACGCTCTGGCAGCATTAAAAAAAGTGGCACATGTGGTCGGCTGCAAAGAGATTATAGAGCAGTATATGCGGATGTTGCAATGAAGGTCATGTCACCTTGAGCCGCCATCAAAAAGCCCTCCCCCTTGATGGGGGAGGGTGAGGGAGGGGGTGAGCTTGCACCCGCCAGGTGCAACAGATGAACATCACCCCCACCTTACATCCTCCCCCATCAAGGGGGAGGAGAGAGGTGACAATATTTGGCGGTGGATTTTGGTGTCATTTCTCCAGAAGGCTTCTCGCTCTCTTCTTCGCGTATTCCAGTGCGGCATCTAATTTTTCCGGCTGATTGCCGCCTGCCTGCGCGATCGTCTCTTTGCCGCCGCCGCCGCCGCCAACCTGTTTGGCGACCTCATTGGCAAACTGGCCCGCATGAACGCGATTTTTCACATTCTCCGTCACAGCCACAACAATCATGACATTCTTCTTATGGGCCGCACCCAATACGACGACAGAAGAGGGGATCTCGCGCCGAATGAAGTCTGCCATCTCCCGAAGAAGTTCGGGATCCGCAAGGTCGACCTTTTCGACAACCAGCACACAGCCATCCAATTTCTCTCCTTTTTGCACCAGCTGATTCGAGAGTTCGAGTGAAGCGCGCCTCTTATAATTCCTGAGCTCTTCCAGAAGCCGCTTCTGTTCATCGAGCAGTTCATGGACGCGTTTGACCGCTTTATCCCCTTTCGCCCCAATGACATGCTCGACCTTGCCGAGTTCCCGGTCGCGCATCTCCAGGTATTCGATGGCACGCTCGCCAGTCAGGGCCTCCATTCGCCGCACTCCAGCGGCAAGGCTGGTATCGGAGATCATTTTGAAATAACGAATCTTCCCCGTGGAGTGGACATGGGTCCCTCCGCAAAGCTCCCGGCTATACCCTCCCGTGTCGATGACCCGGACTTCGTCTCCATATTTCTCTCCAAACATGGCAATCACCCCCTCTTCCAGCGCCTGATGATAGGTGGTGAATCGCACCTGAACAGGATCGTTCTGGCGAATGCGGGCGTTGATCGCCTCTTCTACCTTTGCGATCTCTTCAGGAGAGAGCGGAGAAAAATGGGTATAATCGAAACGGAGACGATCCGGAGCCACAAGGGAGCCTGCCTGTTTGACATGCTTTCCCAAGATTTCGCGCAAAAAATGATGAAGGAGGTGGGTCGCAGTATGGTTATTTGCGGTTGCCTCTCTGAGCTCTCTATTGACGAGAAGGCGATACTTCTCTCCCACCCGCAGAAAGCCTTTGAGCAGGAGAGCACTATGAACAATCAGCCCTTTGACCGGCGAGTGGGTATCCCGGATTTCAGCGATCACCCCTTCTCCGGAGAGACTTTCAACGATTCCTCTGTCGCCAACCTGTCCTCCGGCTTCCGCATAAAATGGGGTCTCATCAAAGACCAGCTCGATTTTTTCTTTGCTCCGCGCTTGCTGGCACTCTTTTCCTTCGGCAAGAATCGCCAGAAGTCTCCCCGCGTGCTCGATCGTCTCATAACCAACAAAGCGGTTGTGACCCGCTTTCGAGGCAAGCTCAGTATATCGAGCGGCAACCCCTTTTTCGCCAGATCCGACCCAAGCTTCGCGAGCCCTCTCTTTTTGGCGGGCCATCTCCTTTTCAAACCCTTCCCAGTCAATCTCCACTTCTTCTTCGCGGGCAATGATCTCCGTCAGGTCTGGAGGGAAACCATAGGTATCGTAAAGCTGGAAGGCGACATCCCCGCCCAAGCGGGGAGATTTCGATTTCTTCACTTTCTCAAACTGCTTCGAGAGGAGCGCCATTCCCTCTTCCAGGGTGGCCAGGAAACGCTCTTCTTCGTGATAAATCACTTTATCCAAAAAGGCTTTCTTGTCGCTCAGTTCCGGATAAGCGCCGCGCATAATATCAATGACGACAGCCGATAAACGATGGAGAAAAGGCTCTTCCTGACTGAGCAGTTTTCCATGACGAATGGCTCGCCGCATAATGCGCCGCAGGACATAGCCGCGCCCCTCATTTGAGGGGAGAACGCCATCCGCAATCAAAAAGGTCATGGCGCGAAGGTGATCGGCAATCACACGCATCGAAAGATCACTCGCGGTATCATGACCGTACCTCTTTTTCACAATATCGGAGAGGGAGACAAAGATCGGCTCAAAGAGATCGGTGTCGTAATTGCTCTCCTTCTTCTGCAAGACCGAAGCAATCCTTTCAAGTCCCATGCCAGTATCGATCGATGGCCGCGGCAGCGGTGTCAGGCGCCCATCCTCCGAGCGGTTGAACTCCATAAATACAAGATTCCAAACCTCCAAAAAACGCCCGCACTCACATCCAACCGCACAAGAGGGCTTTCCACAGCCGATCTTTTCACCCCTATCGATATGGATTTCCGAGCAGGGGCCGCAAGGGCCGCTCTCTCCCATCGCCCAAAAATTATCTTTCTCTCCGAAAAGCGAGATCCGATTCCCTGACAGCCCCGCAACTCCCTTCCAAAAATCCGCGCTCTTCTTGTCTTCCTGATAGACAGAAACATAGAGACTCCTCTTTGGGAGGCTCAGCTCCTTTGTGATAAACTCCCACGCATAAGAGATCGCCTCCTCTTTGAAGTAATCTCCAAAAGAAAAATTGCCGAGCATCTCGAAAAAGGTGTGGTGACGCGTGGTCCTGCCAACCTGTTCCAGATCATTGTGCTTTCCGCCAGCTCTTACGCACTTCTGCGCCGTCACCGCCCGCAGGAACTCCGCTTTCCGCTCTCCAAGGAAATACTCTTTGAATTGCACCATGCCAGCATTTGTAAAGAGGAGGGTCGGATCATTGGCAGGAACCAGGGAAGAACTCGGCAGATGGCGGTGCCCCCGCTCCTTGAAATAGGAGATAAAACTTGAACGAATATCATCCGCTTTCATCAGTCTGTCATCCTGAGCGCAGCGAAGGATCTCTCTTTTTTTCGCGCAGTTCATCAATTGCTTCGAGATCCTTCGCGGAGTTTACCCTCGAGCCCTTCGCTACGCTCAAGGGTAAACTCCGCGAAGGGCTCAGGATGACACACGAGTTCACTGAACTATTTACACTCAGTCTCAAACACGATCTCTCGCTGAATTTTCTTCATCCTGAGGCATTTTCTTGCGCTTCGCGGAAGGCCCTGTGCTCTCCATCGCCGCTTGAGCCGCTTGTGCCCGGCTGAGCTGTTTGGCCTTCTCTTCCGGTTGGCTTTCTCCCTTCTGATGCAGGATAATCCCACGCGCCGCCAGAACCTTCTCCGTCACCGCCGCTGCAACATCGGGATTGTCTTTGAGGAAGATCTTGGCATTCTCCCTCCCCTGACCGATCCGCTCATCGCCATAGGTGTACCAAGTCCCGCTCTTCTCAATAATGCCAAGTTCTGAACCGATATCAACCAGCTCCCCTTCCCGGGAAACACCCCTGCCGTACATGACATCGAACTCTACTTCCTTGAAGGGGGGCGCCACTTTATTCTTGACGACTTTGACGCGCGTGCGACTGCCGGTCACATCTGCTCCCTCTTTGATGGCGCCGATACGCCGGATATCGAGGCGCACAGTGCTGTAGAATTTCAGCGCATTCCCGCCTGTTGTTGTCTCAGGATTACCAAACATCACCCCGATCTTCATCCGGATTTGGTTGATAAAGACCACCGTTGTTTCCGTGCGATTGATCACCGCGGTCAGTTTGCGCAATGCCTGTGACATCAACCTTGCCTGCAGTCCCATATGGCTGTCGCCCATCTCCCCTTCAATTTCCGCGCGCGGTGTGAGAGCCGCAACCGAATCGACCACCAGAATATCGATCGCGCCGCTCCGCACCAATGTCTCCGTAATCGCCAGCGCCTGCTCTCCTGTGTCGGGTTGGGAGATCAGCAGATCTTCAGTTTTCACGCCGAGCTTGCACGCGTAATTCACATCAAGCGCATGTTCTGCATCAATAAACGCTGTAATACCCCCGAGCTTCTGCGCTTCCGCAATTGCGTGCAACGCCAAAGTCGTTTTGCCTGAACTTTCCGGCCCAAAAATCTCAACCACTCTCCCTCTCGGATATCCCCCAACACCGAGGGCAAGATCGAGACTGAGAGAACCTGATGGAATGACTTTCACATCTCTCACCGTCACTTCGTCGCTCCCAAGCCTCATGATCGATCCCTTGCCAAACTGCTTTTCGATCGTTCCGATTGCCAGATCGATCGCCTTCTCTTTATTCTCTTTGCTCATCGAATCCTCCATACTCACTACTAGAACTTCAAGCCGTTCCGTTAGACGCACTACACTAGGATGATTTGCTCACCAGCAGATGAACGAGTCTCAACGCATCCACGCAAGCTTCTCTGCGAATCTCTTCCCGTGTCCCCTCATAATGAAACAGTTCCGCCGCTTCTTTCCCCAGTCCAACCACCGCTATTGATACACTCCCAATGGGATAGCGCTCCGTCCCCCCATCTGGCCCTGCCACTCCCGTGATTCCAACAGCAACGTCACTTTGACAAGCAGACCTTACTCCATTTGCCAAAGCCAGAGCACATTCGGGAGAATAAACCTCCTCTCCGGAAAATCGCTTTACATCGACACCCAAGATTCTGCTCTTCACACCAGGCGAATAGGCAACAATCCCCCCGCAAAAAATCTCTGAGGCCCCCGGAATACTCGTCACAGCCGCACTGAACACCCCGCCCGTACAAGACTCAGCGGCGGAAAATGAAAGCTCCGCCTCCTTGAGC
>JACQJE010000129.1 GCA_016205125.1 Deltaproteobacteria bacterium
ACAGCAGATCGTCGGCAATGTCAAAGAGGATGCGATACGTAACATCTGGCAGAATCACCGGATGAAAGAAATCCGGGAGCTTCATCGGAGAGGGAGCTTCCAGGCCATCAACATCTGTGCCAACTGCACAGCACGGTAATGATTGTCAAACTCCTCAATTTCATTCTCCGCAGTATCATTTGGGTCGATCAGTATAGGTATCGCACTTTTTGGGGACCCCGATTGGGGACAAAATCTAAGCGCAGAGCCGAACAGCGCGTCCAGGTGGGCGAGGAGTCGGCGGATCGAGGTCTCCGGCGGATCTTGCTGGTATCGACCACAGCGGTAGGCGACACTCTCCTCTCCACGCCAGCCATACGCGCAGCGAGAGAAAACTTCCCGGATGCCCAGCTTTTTCTCCTCTGTCACGAACGCTCTTTTGACCTCGTCAAGTACAATCCTCACCTTCAGGGAATTTTTCTCTACAGAGGAAAGTCGAAGGGGAATCTGCGTTTGGTTCGAAAGCTGAAGAGGTACTCATTTGATGCGTCGGTCATTCTCCACGGCAACGATCCAGAGGCTGTCGCGATCTGCTGCTTCAGCAGAATCCCTATGATCGCCGGAAACGCACAGAGCCGACTGGCACTCGCCCTCACTCACCCGATTCCGAAACCCTCTCCCCACACGCACCTGATCGATCATCGGATCAGTGCCGTTTCAGCCCTCTCCCCGGGTTCACTGAAAATAAAATTATACGACATGGAACTCTACGTTGGCGATGAAGAGCGCCGCTCCATATCTTCCTGGCTCGGAAGGAAGTGGAAAAATCAGAGCGGGCCGATCGTTGCTCTTCACCCGGGAGGGAGCATCCCGACAAAACATTGGCGAAAGGAGAGGTGGGCTTTACTGGCCGATTGTCTCGCGCGCGATTATGGCGCTCGATTGGTCTTTATTGGGGGTATAAAAGAGAGAGAAATGGGAGAGAGCATCCTTGCTCAATGCAGCGGGCATCCTTTAAATGCGATAGGGGAGTTCAAGCTGCTTCAAACCGCAGCGCTCCTGGAGCGCGCCGCTCTTTGCATCACAACAGACAGCGGTCCCATGCACATCGCGTTGGCTGTCAAAACTCCCGTGATTGCCCTCTTCGGTCCCGATCGGCCGCAGAGTTCAGGCCCCCACCCGTATACATCAGTCAAAAACACGGTTCTGGAGTCGAATCCTCCCTGCAAAGCGACTTGCGATCGAAGGAGTTGTCAGGACAATATCTGTATGGCCGAAATCTCCGTTGCTCAGGTTCTCGCGAGTGTATCAGTGTTCATCCGGAAATGCTGATCTATTGCGGCTGGCTGCAAAACCCTCTCACTTCGTTCTCGGTCGAAAAAAGCGTTTGACGTACCAAGTGGTACGCCGTCAAGCTTTTTTCTCCCTGCGGCCTCGTGAGAGGGCTTTTCGCTCGGCCTCATGACGATCAGCATTTCCGGATGAACACTCAATTCAAATACAAGATTATTGCAGCAAGCCGCAACAGATTGGAATTTTCAGATGAACACTAACTGGCGCGCCGGTAGAACGGAATCACATTCTCAATTTTAGCCTGGCGCACACCTTTCATGACCTTTAACTCGAGAGAGAGCGCAAAAAGTTCTTCTTCAAGCGTCTCCCTGCGATCCAGTGCCTCTTCATATTGATCGTACAGGTCATTGGCGACCTCTGTATCCCATTTGAGGTGCCCCTTGAGGCGAATCACTTCTCTTTCTGTCTCCATCAGCTGATGCCTCAGATCAGTAAATTGTCTGACCAATGGATCGATCTTCATCTCTGCTTCCTCTGAAAAAGTGGTTCAATGTCTGATGCAATGCGTCAATCCCATTTCACCATAACAAAATGATTCGGCGTGTCAAGCAGTCGATTTCAGTTTATTGAATATGCGCTAATCTCTCTGCGGCTGTTTGGATAAGCGAATCAGAACTGGTCAGGGAAAATCGGATATATCCTTCCCCCTTCTCTCCAAAACCAGACCCGGGTGTGGCCACAATGCCAGCTTTCTCCAAAAGATGTTGGGTAAAAGAGAGTGACGTCTCTCCATCCGGCACAGCTACCCAAAGGTAAAAAGTCGCATCCGAAGAAAAGAGTTGAAATTTTGCCTCCTTCAAGGCGGAGACCAGAGTCTCTCTTCTTCTTCGGTAAACAACCCTCATCTGATCTGAAAAATCTTTCAGACCGAGGGCAGCAATTCCAGCCTCCTGAATGGCAGTCGGCGTTCCAGAATCGATATTCTCCTTGATCTGAGCAAGAGCGCCGATCATCTCTGAATTTCCAACGGCAAATCCGATGCGCCACCCTGTCATATTAAAGCTCTTTGAGAGAGAGTGAAATTCAATACAGCAATCCTTCGCCCCCTCCACAGAGAGAATGCTCGGCGGAGGAGCCGCGAAATAAATCTCACTGTAAGGGGCGTCGTTGCAAATCATGACCTGGTGCCTCTTCCCCCATTTTACGCATTGAGAAAAGAAATCGACTGTGGCTGTCGCACTGGTTGGATTGTTGGGATAATTGAGAAAAAGGAGCTTGGCGCGACTGGCACCTTCGACCTGATCAAGATTGGGCAGGAAGTGCTGATCCCGTGTCAACGGCATATCGATAGGCTGACCCCCTGCAAACATCACACTATTCTTGTAAACGGGATAACCGGGATTCGGAACAAGGACGGCGTCTCCCGGATTGATGAGCGCAAGGGGGAGGTGTGCTATTCCTTCCTTGGACCCAAGGAGCACAAGCACCTCCTTCTCTGGATCGAGAATGACTCCAAACCGCTTCGCATACCACTCTGCAATAGCCTGCCGGAACTCAATTGTCCCGCGGTAGGGGGGATAGCGGTGATGGCGCGGCTCTGCAGATGCTCTTTGCAATGCCTCGATCACAGAGGGCGGGGTGGGAAGATCTGGATCGCCAATCCCCAAATCGATGACTTCGCGCCCCGCGGCCCTCTCTTTCCGCTTCAAACGGTCAATAGCCTCAAAAAGGTAGGGGGGGAGTTGCTGGAGACGAAATGACGCGGTTCTATTCATTGGTCTCTCTTTACTTTCAACACATCCAACATCGAATAACATCCCGGTGCGGGCCTCGTTTCAATTAACCACTTTGCAGCCCTGAGAGCGCCGCGCGCGAAAATCATGCGATCAGTCGCGCGATGAGCGAGGATCAATTTTTCTCCAAAGCCGGAAAAAACAACCTCATGCTCCCCAACACAATCTCCTCCGCGAATGGCCGCAACAGAAGCTGAAGGATGTGTCGACAGGACGCATTCCTTCAACGCGAGTGCTGTACCTGAAATAGCATCGCGCTTTGCTTTGTGATGCGTCTCTACAATCGCGAGATCCCAATCGGAAAGGCGATCAGCAGCTTCTCTGAGCAATGCAAAGAGAAGATTGACACCGAGACTCATATTGGCTGAAAAGACGGTCGGCATTTGCTTCGACAAACCACGCAATCTCTCTTTTTCCTGCGGTGAAAATCCTGTCGTCCCAACAACCGCTGGTATGCGCTGTCTGCTGCAGTACTCGAGTACGTCGAGTGTAACTTCCGGTACCGAAAAATCGATAAGAACATCAAATGCGGGGGCGTTTGACAATTGTTCCGGAGTCACAAAAACAGACGCCTCCAAACCGGAACTGATCCCCACCGCTAATTCAATGAGACCCTTCTCTTCCTTCAGCGCCTGAAGAAGTTGGGTCCCCATCCTCCCCGTCACACCCGAAATGGCTGCTTTAATCGGCTGTTTCATCTCCCTTTCAGCTCCGCACATCAGGGCGCGGCAGAGTCGCCCCCTCTGAAAGATCTGTCTCGTCAAAATTCAACAGGCCATTCTGTTTGAAAACAGCCTCAATTTTCTTCTCACTTGCTCTCACCAGAGGAACGAGGGGGAGACGCACTGTTGCATACATACGCTTCATCCGGCAGAGTACGTATTTCAAAGGGGTCGGAGACGTTTCACAAAAGAGAACATCGAATAACGGGAGGAGTTGAAAATGGATTTCGCGCGCTTTTTCCAGCTGACCCTGCAGAGTCCATTTGAGCAATTCCTGCAGCTCCTTTGGCACAAGATTTCCGGCAACTGAAACAACCCCTTTTGCTCCGAGACAGATCAGCGGAAAATAGAGCGAGTCATCGCCGGCAAGGAGAGTTAAGCGATCACCGGCCCGGCGCAAGATCTCGGCACATTGCGCAAGATTCCCGGAAGCTTCTTTGATAGCCACAATCTTTTCATGATTTGAAAGCTTCTCCACGGTGTCGGGAAGAAGATTCAATCCCGTGCGCCCAGGCACATTATAAAGACAGATGGGGAGGCCGACATCCGCCGCTTCTTCAAAGTGCTTCCGCATCCCCTCCTGATTCGGCTTATTATAGTAGGGCGTCACCACCATGGCCCCAGAAACACCCAGGTCTCTCGCGCGCTGCGTCAATTCAACGGTTGCCGCAGTCGAATAAGATCCCGTCCCTGCAACGACAGATACCCTTCCTCCCGCCGCTTCAACAGCGGTTTTGATCACCTCTTCCCGTTCAGGAGGTGTGAGGGTTGCAAATTCCCCCGTCGTTCCGCACGGAACAATTCCTTCCACCCCCCCTTCAATAAGCCACTCGATATGCTCCCTTAAACGTCCGTGATCCACCCGATTCTGACTATCAAAAGGGGTCGGCAATGCAACGATTAATCCTTCAAACATTTCAAATTCTCCTTAATAAAGAAAGCCTTCAGTGGTCACCTCAACTGACCCTTCGAGTGCCACGCCGTCAAAGTCATGAGGATTCTTCTTTGAAACCCGAAAATGGATCCAGAGATCCCCTCCCCGATTGACCATCCGAACAGGAGAAGATGTGCCATACTCCAGGTGAGCCACCAGAGCCCCAGCCACAGCCCCCGTGCCACAAGCAGATGTGATTCCTTCTACACCTCTTTCATAAGTCGTGATCGCGACGGACTGAGAATCAAGGCGCTGAATCTGATTCACATTTGCCCCATCCGGCGCAAAGGTCACATGAAACCGGATAACGCGCGCCTTCTTCGTCCATTCTGCCTCATCTTCAACAGGGCCCAACAAAACGACGTGCGGAACCCCCGTGTTCACATACCACACCTCCATCGATCGATCATAGAGTTCCACTTCCCGCGGCAGACACCGGCTTGGCTTTGGCATCTCTACCTCTATGCCCCGCACTGTCCTCCATCCGCGAACCAGACCTGCTCGAGTTTCTAATGTCACAGCCCTCTCAGGGGGAGAGGCGCGGAGAGACAGATAGTAGGCAATCGCACATCGCGCTCCGTTACCGCACATTTCAGCTTCACTGCCGTCAGAATTGAAAAAATCCCAACCAAAATCTCCTTCTGAAGAAGATCTCAGCACAATCAAGCCGTCTGCGCCAACGCCGTCTCTGCGATGACACCAAACTCTGGCAAGATCAGGCCAAGACCTTGATCCACCTTCTCCTCGGACACTCGTCTGCGCTGAAGAGAGGCGGTGGATTTTGGAAGATGGGCCGGTCAGATGCCCAGACAAATTGTCGATCAGGATAAAATCATTTCCTGTTCCGTTCATTTTCACGAACTTCACGGGGGTTCTCTCTGCCTTTTTTCCTGACTTCATCTTCACGCTGTTGATCCATCGCACTCTTTTTCTCTACCAAAGGAGGAATTGGCGGCTTTTTCACGCCGCACCCGATTCCGCTCTCGATAGCAAAGAGGAGAAGAATAGTGATAAACGCGATAAAAATCTGCTGCAATGTCTGACTACGCCTTTTATCTATAAGGGTGCAGAAACACTATAGATATGAATGAAAAATGTCAACCATTAAGTGGGCGCCTCTACAGGGTGCCGTCAAAGTCATGACAGGGTGGCATTGTGATCTCTCGC
>JACQJE010000130.1 GCA_016205125.1 Deltaproteobacteria bacterium
CCTTCTTTATATAAAGAAGATCTATAGTAAATTGCTCTACACTGAATAGTATATCAGAAAGGAATAGTATCTGTCAACAAATATGTATACAATATTGTATACTGTTAGCTGGAGAAGGAAAAGATGAGGGTATTTGCAGCTCTGATGCTGCCGGAAGAGTTGGCGGAAAAATTGGGCGAGGTGATGAGAAGTGCAAAGAGCACCTCGGCGGATGTGCGGTGGGTGAAACCGGAGAATATTCACTTGACGTTGAAATTCCTGGGTGAACAATCGGAAGAAGAGGTGAGGGAGATTTCGGCGCGAATTGAGAAGGCGGTTTTGGGAGTATCAGCATTTGCGGTAGAGCTGCGGGGAGTGGAGATCTTTCCTTCGCTGAGGAGGCCGAAGGTCGTTGTGGCTAATCTCGGCGGTGGAAAGGGGGAGGTTTTGCATCTGTTTCAGAGGATTGAAGAGGCATTGGCCGAGTTGAACATTCCGAGAGAAGATCGGGATTTTACTGCGCATGTTACTTTTGGAAGGGTGAAATCGCCGCTTCGATTAGCCTCATTGGAAAAAGAACTTGCTGCGCGGCGGGATCTTTTATTTGGAGAGTGGAAGATTTCAGAAGTTTGTCTCATGCAGAGCACGTTGAAGCCTGAGGGAGCGCAGTATTCGGTGCTGGAGCGTTATTTATTGAGGGAGAAATAAATTGAAGAGCGGCCTTGAGAAAATGGAATTCGGAGTGGCAGAAAGTGGCATTCCTCTGGTGGCCTGGAAGGGGTTGGCAAGAGAGGAGCGATTCTTATATTTCATGGGGGGAGTGCATGGAGATGAGCCAGAGGGGAGGGATCTCATGATCGATTTGTTGGACTGCTGGCTGAAGAACGATCTTGGCGTGCCGGTCGTAATTATTCCAGAATTCAATCCAGATGGGCTGATTAAGAAGACCAGAGTGAACGCGCGCGGAGTCGATCTCAATCGCAACATGCCGACAAAGAGGTGGGGTGCCCCCTTGACTCCATCTCCAGGTGAGACAGATATGACGCGATACTTTGCGGGAGCAGAGCCAGGATCGGAGCCTGAGACGCGGGCATTTATCCGGCTTATTGAGAAATATCCGCCGTGTGCGATTGTGAGTGCTCATTCCTGGAGGCCTCAGGTGAATTACGATGGTCCGGGGCGGGAAGTGGCGGAGATTCTGGCGAGATTTAACCGCTATCCGGTGACGACCGATATCGGCTATCCGACGCCGGGTTCTTTGGGTGAATATGCGGGGAGGGAGCGCCAGATTCCGACGGTGACGCTGGAGTTGCCGGAAAAGATCGATCGGAAAGAAGCGTGGGACATTCATCGTCCTGCATTTGAGGAGATTCTCAATTGGGCAAAGAAGACGGTTCTACAATGAAGAGAGGACATCGGTGGCAATCTCTTGTTGACAAGGTTGGATCGTTCTGCGCTCGCTATTCTCTGTTTCGCCCTACTCTTCCTATTGTTGTCGGGGTTTCTGGCGGGAGCGATTCGGTCTTCCTTTTGAGAGTTTTGCATGAACTGGCAAGAGAGGCATTGGCGAATGCGCCTCTTGTCGTGGCCCATGTCAATTATGGTCTGAGGGGGAAAGAGAGTGACGAAGATGAGCGGTTTGTCCGCGCCCTTGCGGATGAGTTGGGCTGTTCCTTTGAAGTGCTCTATCCTCCAAATACATGGAAGGGGAATTTCCAGGATTGGGCGAGAGAGATTCGCTACACATTCTTTCGGGAGGTGTCGGAGCGCTGTCAGGCTCAGGGGGTGGCGATGGGGCACACTGCGGATGATCAGGCAGAGTCGATTCTGATGCACTGGATGAGGGGGGCTGGACGAGGAGGTTTGTGTGGCATGCAGCCAAAAAGGGAGGGTATCGTCCGTCCGCTTCTGGTGGTTGCAAGGAAAGAGGTGATTGAAGCGCTCACCTCTGCCGGTATGGCATTTCGAACGGATCAGAACAACGAATCGTTGAGATACCTGAGAAATCGTTTGCGAAAAGAAGTGATTTCAAAGATGGATGAACTTTCCCCACCGCAATGGAGGGTGCGGGTTACTGAAAGTTCTCTTTTTCTCTCTGAAGAAGAGGCTTTCCTCGAACAGCTCACCGCGAAGGCATTTGATTCTGCAGTGGTAGAGCTTGAAAGTGGAGATCTCGTTTTTGACTTAAAAAAGATGCGCAGGGTGGAAACTCCTTTGAGGCGGCGGGTTTGGAGAATGGCGGTTCGCAGGCTTGCCGATCGGGAGCACTTTCTTTCTTTTGAGCAGACGGACTCTTTAGATCGATTGGCTCTTGATTCGCGACAGGAGAGGGGAGGGAGAGTTCTCATGCTACCCGGAGAGGTTTGCGCTACGCGGTATGGAGAGGAACTCTGGTTCTGGAATGCGAAAAAAGGGGTCCTTGCTCGGAGGCATGCCGCCAGCCGCTTTTGTGGAAAAACGTTATTGGCACCCTCCCCTCTCCCTCAGGGAGAGGAATTAAGGGTGGGGGAAAGTGCATCTTTTTTTGAAGAAGCAGAGTGTTGTATTTCTTGCGGTGTGACGATTGCTGTTCACAAGGAGAATGTGCCTCGCATTTTAACGAAGGGGGTCTCTGATTCTCTGACCGTCGTTCTGGATAGTGATCACGTGGTTTTCCCTCTCAGAGTCCGTTTTTTCGAAGAGGGGGATCGCTTCTTGCGGCATGGCTCTAAAGGTGAAAAGAAGGTACAGGATCTTTTCGTTGACTCCAAAATTCCCCGCCATTGGCGCAGACAGATCCCCTTTGTTGTCGATCGGGATAATCGGATTATCTGGATTCCCGGATTTGGGGTTGCTTCTTTTGCGGCGCTGTTGCCAGGAGCCGGGAAGAGTCTTCTTTTAACTTGTTCTCATCCTTGGTGGATTAATGAGTTGCGTCGTCTGCGAGGGAAAGGTCTCGAAGAGGGCATGGCCCTTGACCGTTGGCCCAATACCCCTTCACCCAAGGTTGAATCAGCCGATGTCGGGTAAAGTTGTAGAGCGGAAGGGCGACCACTTCTTCCTGTAGAAGAATTTTGAGCGCCTCTTGCACCAATCGTCTCCTTCTCTCTCCAATCGGCAAATGAGAAACCTCCCTGACCAGTGCGTCATAGCGCGGGTTATTCCAGCCGGAGAAGTTATTCGGATTATCAGATTGAAAGAGCGCCAGGAAATCGGTCGGATCCGCAACAGCGGCTTGCCAGCCGAAGCGATAAATAGGGTAGGGATTGTCATTTTTGAGCCTCTGAAAATAGACTTTCCATTCCGATGTTTCAATAGAGGTAATGACGCCGAGCTTTTCCTTCCATTCATGTTGCAGCCATTCCAAAACGGTCTTGTAGTCCTCACCGCCATTTGACCCGATCAAATAGGGAGATGAATGAGAAAGATGACCGGCCTCCTCCCAGCTTTTTTTCGCTTTGCCGGGATTGTAACTTAGCCTTACTGCTCCCTGCGGATCGGTGAGCTCCAGCGGCAATATCGTCTCTATTGGAAGCCCTCTCCCTCTCGTAACCTTTGAGAGAAGGGAGGAGTCAATTGCAAGTGAAAACGCTTTTCTGACGGCCACCTGGTCAAAAGGGGGACGGTGCAGATTAAAGACCATGAAGGTGGTGGCCAGATTAGAAGAGCGATGTACGAGAGGGCTCTTTTGCACTCTCTCCCAATGGTCAAAGGGAATGCTCGCAATGTCGATCTTTCCGCTCTCAAAGAGGGAGAGAGAGGTGGCATGATCCTCTACGAAGAAGATCTCTGCTTTTTCAATGGATGGCGCTTTTCCACTATAGAATTTGTTGGCGAGAAGGACCGCCTTGTAATCATGCTGCCATTCTGAAAGAGTATAGGGACCGTTGGAAATGGCATGAGGGGGCTCAAACCAACGCTCTCCTCTCTTTTCTATGATATCCATCCGGACGGGAAAGCTGATCGGCTGACTCAAAGTTTTGAGAAAGGTCGCAGAGGGGTATTGCAGATTGACCTCAAGGGTCCTTTCATCTAAGGCACGGACAGCAAGGGATTGAGGGGGAAGCTCCCCCTTCTGGATCTTCTCCGCATTTTCAATCGGATAAAGGAGATACGCGGTCTGTGATGCGGTTTCTGGTGCTATCGCTCTCCGCCAGGCGGCTACAAAATGCTTTGCCTCAAGAGATATGCCATCTGACCACTTCGCATCCTCTCTCAACCGAAAGGTGAAAGTCCGTTGATCTTCGCTCACAGACCAGCTCTCTGCGGCGGCTGGTGTGGGATTGAGATGGGGGTCGAGTGAGACCAGACCCTCCATGGTATTCTGAATGATAAAGAGGGCTGCGATGTCTATTGTTCGCGCAGAATCGAGCGTATCGGGTTCGTTGGAGAGGGCAAGGC
>JACQJE010000137.1 GCA_016205125.1 Deltaproteobacteria bacterium
AAGGTCCGAACATCGGTTTGATCTCTTCACTCAGTACGTACGCGCGTGTCAATCGATTTGGCTTTATTGAAACGCCTTATCGGAAAGTCACCCATAAGAAAGTGTTAGGCGAGGTGGCTTATTATTCGGCGCTCGATGAGGAAAAATTTTCAATTGCGCAAGCCAATGCACCTCTCAGCGAAAAGAAGGAACTCGCAAGCGATCTCGTCTCAGCGAGGATCGCGGGTGAATTTGCAATGGTGCGTTCCGAAGATGTCGATTTGATGGACGTTTCGCCTATCCAGCTCGTCAGTGTTGCCGCATCCCTCATCCCCTTCCTTGAGCATGATGACGCAAACCGCGCCCTCATGGGTTCCAATATGCAGCGCCAGGCAGTTCCTCTTCTAAAAGCGTCTGCCCCTCTCGTCGGAACAGGTATGGAAAAAGTGGTGGCGCATGATTCCGGAACGACTGTGGTGGCCAAGCGGGATGGCGTTGTGGAAAGAGTGGATGGAACGCGTATTGTCGCGAGAGCGAAGTCGAAAGAGGCCGGAGAACTTGCCCCCGGGATCGACATCTACCATCTCGTAAAATATCGCCGCTCCAATCAAAATACTTGCATTAATCAAATCCCTATTGTCCGAAAAGGGGATCCTATCAAAGCTGGCGAAGTGATTGCAGATAGTTCAGCAACGGAGATGGGTGAGTTGGCGCTTGGACAGAATGTCCTTGTCGCGTTCATGCCTTGGGGAGGTTATAATTTTGAAGATTCTATTCTTTTAAGTGAACGTCTTATTGCTGAAGATGTTTACACCTCCATTCACATAGAGGAATTCGAATGTATTGCGCGTGATACAAAATTAGGAAAAGAGGAAATCACGCGTGACATTCCGAACGTGGGTGAAGACACCCTTAAAAATCTTGACAACAGCGGAATTGTTCGAATTGGAGCGAAGGTTAAGCCGGGTGACATTCTTGTAGGCAAGGTAACGCCTAAGGGAGAAACGCAGCTTTCACCGGAAGAGAAATTGTTAAGGGCAATTTTCGGGGAAAAAGCGGGTGATGTGAAAGATACCTCCCTTCGCGTGTCGCCGAGTGTGGTGGGGACTGTGATCGGCGTGAGTGTGTTTACTCGGGAAGGAGCAGAAAAAGATGAGCGCGCGCGGGCGATTCTGGATGCTGAAATTGCTCGTCTGAAAAAGGATCAGCAGACGGAGATATCGATCATCAAAGAATCTGTTGCGTCAAAAATTAAGCCAGTGGTTATTGGAAAGACGACAACAGGGAAATTCCTAAGTGAAGATGGTTCAAAGACTTTGCGCAAGAAGGGAGAAGAAATTACAGAAGATCTCTTTGACCAACTTCCTTACGAACTCTATATCCACATTCCGCTCGAAGAGAAACTTGAGGAAAAAGTTAAGAAGGTTGTTCAGACAGCAAATGAGCAGATCGAAGTGATCAAGGCGCTCTTTGCTGAGAAAATTCATAAGAGGAAACAGACGGACGAACTGCCGCCCGGCGTGATTCAGATCGTGAAGACGTATGTTGCGATCAAGCGGAAACTCGCTGTGGGTGATAAGATGGCGGGACGTCACGGAAACAAGGGTGTCGTATCGAGGATTCTCCCGGCTGAAGACATGCCGTATATGGCAGATGGGACGCCTGTCGATCTGGTTTTGAATCCACTCGGTGTTCCCTCGCGTATGAATGTGGGACAGATTTTGGAAGCACACCTCGGTTGGGGTGCCCGCGGCCTCTGTTCCAGGATAGAAGAGCTTGCGGAGGAGTTTTCTGCGAAAGCGGCATGCGATTTTCTCAAGAAGATTTACTCATCAAAGACGGTGAACAAACTTCTTGATGAGGCTTCGGATAAAGAACTTAAGAGTATCCTTGAGAGGCTGGGGCGCGAGGCTGTTCATATGAGCTCACCCGTGTTTAGCGGTGCTACGGAAGAGGAAATCAAATCGGTTTTTGATTTAGCGGGTCTTCCAAAAAATGGCCAGACCACTCTGTTTGACGGTCGAAATGGAGAAGCTTTCAAGAACGATGTCACAGTAGGTGTGATGTACATGTTTAAACTGCATCACTTAGTTGAAGATAAGATTCATGCTCGTTCCATTGGCCCTTACTCATTAGTGACTCAGCAGCCGCTCGGCGGGAAAGCCCAGTTTGGCGGACAGCGTCTGGGAGAAATGGAAGTTTGGGCGCTGGAAGCTTATGGGGCCTCGCATTGTCTTCAGGAGTTTTTGACGGTGAAGTCAGACGATGTGGCTGGCCGTACGCGCATGTACGAGAGCATTGTGAAGGGTGAGAATGTTCTTGAACCTGGATTGCCTGAATCGTTTAATGTTCTCGTTAAAGAGCTTCAGAGTTTGGCTCTCGATGTGGAGCTCATCGAAGATACAGCGAGTGTTACGGAAGAGTGAAAGGTTGTTTTTTTATCTCACGATAAGTGGAGGGTACCTTGATCGACCTTCTCAGTTTTTTTGAAAAACCTGTGGATCCATTAAGCTTTAGCGGCGTAAGAATAGGGATTGCTTCTCCGGAAAAAATCCATCAATGGTCGCACGGTGAAGTGAAAAAGCCGGAGACCATTAACTACCGGACATTTAAGCCAGAAAGGGACGGCCTCTTTTGCGCGAAAATTTTTGGTCCGGTCAAAGATTACGAGTGCAATTGCGGGAAATATAAGCGGATGAAGCATCGCGGCATTGTTTGCGAGAAATGCGGTGTCGAAGTGATTCAGTCAAAGGTGCGGCGAGACCGGATGGGGCACATTGAACTTGCCGCGCCGGTTGCGCATATTTGGTTCCTTGCGAGTTTACCCTCTCGAATTGGAAGCGTGCTTGACATGTCTCTCAAGGATTTGGAACGGGTTCTTTACTGCGAATCATATACTGTCGTTGACGCGGGGGAAGCAGATCTGGAGATAGGGCAGATGCTATCTGAGGATGATTATCACGATGCTTTGGCACAATATGGTTCTGAGTTTACAGCCCAAATGGGGGGTGAAGCTATTCTGAACCTTCTGAAGAAAGTGGATGTGATCAAATTGGCGGAGGAACTCCGCGGGCAGATGAAGAGCACGACGTCAGAGGCGATGCGGCAGAAGGTTGCCAAGCGTCTGAAGATTATCGAAGCGTTCAGAGATTCTGGAAATCGGCCAGAGTGGATGATGCTTGAAGTAGTCCCGGTTATTCCGCCCGATCTCCGTCCTCTTGTCCCGCTTGATGGGGGGCGCTTTGCGACCTCGGACCTCAATGATCTCTATCGGCGTGTCATTAATCGGAATAATCGCCTGAAGCGTCTTTTGGAGCTCAACGCGCCCGATATTATCATTCGGAATGAAAAGCGGATGCTGCAGGAGTCGGTTGATGCGCTTTTTGACAATGGGAGACGCGGAAAAACCTTTACAGGACCTAATAAGAGACCGCTTCGATCGCTGAGTGACATGCTCAAAGGAAAGCAAGGGCGATTTCGCCAAAACCTATTGGGAAAGAGGGTCGACTATTCGGGCCGTTCTGTTATCGTTGTTGGACCAGAGCTTCGATTGCATCAGTGCGGTTTACCGAAACAGATGGCTTTGGAGCTCTTTACTCCGTTCATTTATCATGAATTGGAAATGCGGGGACTTGCGTCGACAATTAAGCAGGCTAAGAAAATGGTTGAAAGCCAGCTCCCCGAAGTTTGGGATGCTTTGGACGAAGTCATCAAAGAGCATCCCGTTTTATTAAACCGCGCGCCTACACTCCATCGTTTGGGCATTCAGGCCTTTGAACCGGTTCTTATTGAGGGAAAGGCGATTCAACTCCACCCTCTCGTCTGCACGGCGTTCAATGCAGACTTTGATGGAGACCAGATGGCGGTTCACATCCCTCTCTCTGTTGAGGCCCAGCTGGAAGCGCGGGTGCTCATGATGTCGACAAATAATATCTTATTGCCCGCTAGCGGAAAGCCGATTATTCAGCCTTCGCAAGATATTGTTTTGGGTATTTATTATCTCACGAGAGAGAAGCCTTACGCGAGAGGAGTAGGAAAGGTCTTTTCTTCACCGGAGGAGTGTCTCTTTGCCTATCATGTCGGCCAGATCAGTCTGCATGCACCCGTTAAAGTGCGCATTGAAGAGGAGCTGGTCAATACGACAGCGGGTCGGCTGACATTAAGAGAGATTATCCCATCGGAAATTTCACTCTCTTTCTATAATAAAGTCATGGACAAGAAAGTGCTCGGAGACCTTATTGATGTTTGCTATCGTCTCTGTGGCAATAAACAGACTGTTCTCCTGTCAGACAGGCTTCGCACATTAGGATACGAATATGCCACCAAGGCCGGGATCTCCATTTGTGTGGATGACATGAAGCTGCCTCCACAGAAGGCAGAGTTGTTGGAAAAGGCATATGAAGAAGTGCGAGAGATCGAAAATCAATATGCCGAAGGGCTTATTACAGATGGAGAGCGGTATAACAAAGTGATCGATATCTGGGCCGAAGTGACGGACGATATTTCCAAGGAATTGCTGCAAGAGCTTGGGAGTGATGTTGCTATGGATGAGAAAGGAGAAGAGCGCATCGTTCCAAGCTTTAATTCCATTTACATGATGGTCGATTCTGGCGCCCGGGGGAGCACGGCGCAGGTGCGTCAGCTTGCCGGAATGCGCGGTTTGATGGCGAAACCGTCAGGAGAAATTATTGAGACGCCAATTACGGCTAGTTTCAGGGAGGGACTTTCTGTTCTCCAATACTTCATATCGACCCATGGCGCGCGAAAGGGTTTGGCAGACACTGCTTTGAAAACAGCAAACTCCGGTTACTTGACCCGGCGGTTGGTAGATGTGGCTCAAGACGTTGTTGTTAGAGAAGTTGATTGTGGTATGACGCGCGCTGGCATTGAGATCACTGCTCTTATTGAAGGTGGAGAAGTCATCGAAACGATAGGAGACCGCGTGTTGGGGCGGGTTACACTAGAGGAAGTACGGGACCCGGTGACAGGTGAAATCTTGATTCCGAAAGGAAAAGAAATCGATGAGGCAAAATGTGATCTTCTTGAAGAAGCAGGAATTGAGCGAGTCAGAATTCGTTCGGTTTTGAGCTGTGCTTCAAAACAGGGTGTTTGCGTCAAATGTTATGGGCGGGACTTGGCTCGCGGAAAAATGGTCGATATCGGAGAAGCAGTTGGAATTGTTGCCGCTCAGTCCATTGGGGAGCCGGGCACTCAGCTTACGATGCAGACATTCCACATCGGCGGGACGGCGAGACGATTCGTCGAGGAGAGTCACCTTGTTTCCCGTCATTCCGGAAGTGTGAAATTCCTCAACCTCAATAAAGTGAGGAACATGGAAGGGACCCTTACTGTCATGAATCGACATGGTGAACTGGCGATTATTGATGAAACTGGACGGGAGAGAGAAAAATATCTTCTGATCTACGGTGCGAAATTGCGTATCGAAGAAAACCAAAAGATCAAGGAAGGAGCAGTTCTGGCCGAATGGGATGCCTACACTATTCCCATTATTACTGAAGTGGGGGGAACGGTTAAATTTGAGGATATCGAAGAAGGGATCACAATGCGTGAACAGCTCGATGAAGTGACAGGTTTGTCGCGCAAAGTGATTGTAGAGTCTAAAGAAGGAGATTTGCGCCCCCGCATTACCATTGTTGTTCCGAAAGGGGGTAAGAGTTTACAGCAGAGCTACCTCTTGCCTGTCGGTGCGAACCTCGTTATCACGGACGGGAATCCGGTTGCTCCAGGAGATGTGTTAGCGAAAATTCCGCGCGAGACAACCAAAACGAAGGATATTACCGGTGGTTTGCCGCGAGTTGCGGAGTTGTTTGAAGCTCGCAAGCCAAAAGAGTGTGCTGTGATCAGTGAGATTGATGGATACGTCTCCTTTGGAAAGGACACAAAGGGAAAGCGTAAGGTTATCATTACACCAGAAGTAGGTGAGCCGAAAGATTATTTGATCCCAAAAGGAAAGCACATCAGCGTGCGCGAAGGAGACTATGTAAAGGCGGGTGAGGCGCTGATGGACGGATCAGCGAATCCGCATGACATATTGCGTGTTCTTGGGGAACGGGAGCTGGCGAAATACATGGTTAATGAAATCCAGGAAGTTTATCGTCTCCAGGGGGTGAAAATTAACGACAAACATATTGAAGTGATTGTTCGTCAGATGTTGAGGCGCATAAGAATCAAGAGTGTGGGGGATACGAGCTTCCTTGCCGGCGATCACATCGAACGACATCTGTTTGAGGAGGAAAATCGCCGAGTGAAGAGCGCCGGCGGAAAACCAGCCACGGCAGAACCACTCCTTCTCGGAATTACGAAAGCTTCACTGAGTACGGAGAGTTTTATTGCGGCATCGTCTTTCCAGGAGACAACAAAAGTTCTGACCGAAGCAAGTTTGGATGGAAAAGTGGATTTTCTGAGGGGGCTGAAAGAGAACGTCATTATGGGGCGCCTCATTCCAGCAGGGACGGGGATGCCGCGTTACAAGAAGCTTGGTGTTAAAGTGGCAGGATCGAGAATGGGTGTTGCTCCAGAAGCCTCTGTGGAAGCGTCCAAGGAGTCTCAGATTTCTGCATCGTAAGAAGTTGACTGCGCAGAGGGGTTTTGATAGCGTGCGTTTCCGATAGAGTGCCGAGGGAATTTTTTGGAAATTGAGGGAATGAATGCCGACGATAAACCAGTTACTTCGTAAGGGAAGAAAGAAAGAAGCGAAGAAATCGAAATCGCCTGCATTGACAGGCAATCCCCAGAAGCGGGGTGTTTGTTTAAGGGTTTATACGACGACGCCTAAGAAGCCAAACTCAGCGCTGCGAAAAGTGGCGCGAGTGAAACTCACGAATGCATATGAAGTGACGTCCTATATCCCAGGAGAAGGGCATAATCTGCAGGAACACTCGGTTGTCCTGATACGGGGAGGACGGGTAAAAGACCTGCCGGGTGTTCGTTACCATATCGTCAGAGGGACACTCGATACCTTGGGTGTTGCAGATCGAAAAAAGGGCCGCTCTAAGTACGGGGCGAAGAAAAAGTAAGGACTTGTAAAGAAATAACCTATGCAGATCGCGCCCAGAATTCAGTCAGATTTGGACGCGACGATTGAGAAAAATGCGAGGAATAGCAGTGCTATTTTGAGCTTTTTTCGATTGAGGAGCGTTCAAAGATGACTGAAAGATGGGATGCGAGATGTACAGGTTATTTCTTTACAAGTCCTAAGTGCGAGCCAGAGGGGTAAGAATCGATGCCGAGAAGAGGATTAATTACGCCGCGAGCAGTGATGCCCGACCCAAAATTTCGGGATGTGCTGGTGGCGAAGTTTGTCAATGTCATCATGAAACATGGAAAGAAAGGGATTGCAGAATCTATTTTTTATGGCGCCTGTGATCTCATCAAAGCTCGGACGAAGCAAGACCCGCTCCAGATTTTTCGTAAGGCAGTCGAAAATGCAAAACCGACTATAGAAGTACGATCGAGGCGAGTGGGGGGAGCGACCTATCAAGTTCCAGTAGAAGTGAGGCCTGCAAGACGGCAGGCGCTGGCAATGAGATGGATTATCCAGAGTTCTTCTGCCCGTTCTGATCAGACAGAAAGGGAGAGGTTAGCGGCAGAACTGATTGATGCCGCCAATAATACAGGTGGTGCTATTCGGAAAAGAGAGGATGTTCATAAGATGGCAGAGGCTAATAAGGCTTTTGCGCATTATCGTTGGTAGTCAGTATTCATCCTCGTTTCTATTTCAGCTTACCTCATTTGAAATAAATCGGGCATTCGCACTGGCTTTTGGCCAGCAAGCGGCTGTTTCGTCTTCATCAAATTGGGGAGGGAGGTTCCACTGTGGTGGACATGAGCAATGAATCTTTAATTCGGCTGCGCAATATTGGCATCATGGCGCACATTGATGCCGGAAAAACAACGACGACAGAGAGGATTCTCTATTACACAGGCCGCCTCTACAAGATGGGGGAAGTCCATGAGGGGACAGCCGTAATGGATTGGATGGTTCAGGAACAGGAGCGCGGCATTACAATCACATCGGCGGCGACAGCATGTTTGTGGAGAGATTATAATATCAACATTATTGATACTCCTGGTCACGTCGACTTTACAATTGAAGTGGAGAGATCCTTGAGAGTTCTGGATGGGGCGATTGTGGTTTTTGATGCTGTAAGCGGCGTGGAACCCCAATCTGAGACCGTATGGCGCCAGGCCGATCGGTATCATGTTCCCAGAATAGCTTTTATCAACAAGATGGACCGCGTCGGTGCCGATTTTGATATGTCCGTTAAATCAATGCATCATCGACTTAACGCGCCTGCCGTTCCTTTTCAGCTGCCACTTGGAAGTGAAGATCAGTTAAAAGGGGTTATCGATCTTCTATCCATGAAAGCGGTTGTCTGGGAAGACGAAGCATTGGGAGCAAAGTTTCATGAGAAGGAAATTCCAAAAGAGCATCTTGATGCCGCAAGATCTGCTCGTGAGCATCTTGTTGAGATGTTAGTCGAGGCCGATGAAAATCTCCTCTCGGCTTACTTGGAAGGTAAAGAGATCGACCGGAATGATTTAGTCCGGGTAGCCAGGCAATTGACGATCCAGAATAAATTGGTTCCTGTTTTTTGTGGAGCTGCATTTAAGAACAAGGGAGTACAACCTCTGCTGGATGCTGTTGTTGATTATCTCCCTTCGCCCCTTGATTTGCCTCCTATTAAAGGTTTCGATCCCAAGACCAAGGAAGAGGGGTTAGCGCGTCACCCGGATGTCAACGAGCCTTTTTCTGCCCTCGCATTTAAGATCATGTCAGATCCCTATGTGGGTCAATTAACTTATTTTAGGGTCTATTCAGGAAATCTCAGCGCGGGCTCTTACATACTCAATGTTACGAAAGGGAAGAGAGAGCGCATCGGCCGCTTATTAAAAATGCACGCCAACAAAAGAGAAGAAATCAAGGAGATCAAAGCTGGAGATATTGTAGCGGCCGTCGGTCTCAAATATACGACCACGGGAGACACGCTGGCTGATGAATCGGCTCCCGTTCTCCTGGAGAGCATACAGTTTCCTGAGCCGGTTATTTCTATTGCGATTGAACCGAAGACGAAGGCGGATCATGACAGATTAGGATCCTCTTTACAGCGTCTTTCCATTGAAGATCCGTCATTTCGCGTTAAAACAGATGAGGAAACGGGACAGACGATTATTTCAGGTATGGGAGAGCTCCATTTGGAGATTATTGTCGATCGCCTCAAAAGGGAATTTAATGTAGAGTCGAATGTTGGAAAACCTCAGGTTGCCTATAAAGAGACCATTACGACTGCTGTTGAAACTGAAGGAAAATTTATTCGCCAATCAGGCGGACGTGGTCAATACGGACATGTGGTTCTCAAACTTGAACCGCTCGAACGTGGAAAGGGTTATGAGTTTGTGGATGGGATTCGAGGGGGGATCATCCCCAAAGAATATATTCCCGCTGTTGATCATGGCATTCAGGAAGCTATGCAAAGAGGGGTTATTGCTGGTTATCCGATGCAGGACGTTCGGGTTACGCTCTTTCACGGATCGTTCCATGACGTAGACTCAAGCGAAATGGCTTTTAAGATTGCGGGTTCCATGGGATTTAGGGGGGGGGCTCTCAGAGCAAAGCCAGTCCTTCTTGAGCCGATCATGTTGGTTGAGGCCGTTGTTCCGGAAGAATATATGGGAGATGTCATTGGTGACCTCAATGCGAGAAGAGGTGTGATTAACAGCATGGGAGAGAGGGCACATCTCAAAGTGGTGAAAGCGGATGTTCCGTTGTCAGAAATGTTTGGTTACGCGACAGATCTTCGTTCACTCACGCAGGGTCGTGCAAGTTATACGATGGAATTCTCTCATTATTCACCCGTGCCGAATAACTTAATGGATACCATTGTAACGAAATCGAGCAAATGAGGTAACTGACTTGCAATGTTTGAAAAATGGCGCTAATGAGTAGACAGTTTTTCCAGGGAGTCTCCGCGTTGTCAGCGGAGGCCCTGTTTTTGGGCTTGTTTAGCTCCTTTTTCAAATCAATCGTCGCATTGATGATAAGAGAATTGTAATAAGGGAGAGGTCATTATGGCAAAGGGAGAATTTAAGCGAACGAAGCCGCATTTAAATGTGGGGACGATAGGGCATGTGGACCATGGGAAGACGACACTGACATCAGCGATCACGCGGGTACTGAGTGCGAAGGGGCAGGCGGAGTATCGGCCATTTGACAGTATAGACAAGGCGCCGGAGGAGAAGGAGAGAGGGATAACGATAGCGACAGCGCACGTGGAGTATGAGACAGGGAAGCGGCATTACGCGCACGTGGACTGTCCTGGGCATGCGGACTACGTGAAGAATATGATTACTGGGGCGGCGCAGATGGACGGGGCGGTATTGGTAGTGAGCGCGGCGGACGGGCCGATGCCGCAGACGCGGGAGCACATTTTGTTAGCGAGGCAGGTAGGAGTGCCGGCGATAGTGGTTTTTATGAACAAGGTGGATATGGTTGATGATGCGGAGTTATTGGATTTAGTTGAGTTAGAGGTGAGGGAGCTTTTAAGCAGTTATAATTTTCCTGGGGAGAAGACTCCGGTGGTGCGGGGGTCAGCGTTGCAGGCGTTAGAGTGCGGATGCGGGAAGGAAGAGTGCAAGAAGTGTGCATCGATATTGGAACTGATGAAGCATGTAGACACGTATATTCAGGAGCCAGTGCGGGAGAAGGACAAGCCGTTTTTGATGCCAGTGGAGGATGTGTTCAGCATATCCGGGCGCGGGACAGTGGCGACGGGGAGAGTACAGCGCGGGGTAGTGAAGGTTGGAGACACGATAGAGATTGTGGGATTAGGGCCCTCCCAGCAGACGGTAGTGACGGGAGTAGAGATGTTCAACAAGACGCTGGATATGGGAGAGGCAGGGGACAATGTTGGGGTATTGTTGAGGGGATTGAAGAGAGAGGATGTGAAGCGCGGGCAGGTATTAGCAGTACCCGGGACGATTAAACCGCACAAGAAGTTCAAGGCGGAAGCCTATATATTGACGAAAGAGGAGGGTGGGCGGCACACGCCTTTTTTCACGGGGTATCGGCCGCAGTTTTACTTTAGGACGACCGATGTGACAGGGAGTGTGGTATTGCCGTCGAATGTGGAGATGGTGGTACCTGGAGACAACGTGACAGTGGAAGTGGAGTTGGTGGAGCCGGTGGCGCTGGAGAAGGAGCTTAGGTTTGCGATCCGGGAAGGGGGTCATACGGTCGGCGCGGGTGTCGTGAGTGAGGTAGTAGAGTAGAGAACCGCATAGAACGTGTGATGAGATGAGAGGATAAACCTCATGGTTTATGAAACGCAGAAAATTCGTATTCGCTTGAAGGCATTTGACTCTAAGATACTGGATCAGTCCGCGCGGGAAATTGTTCAATGTGCCCGCGAGACGGGAGCGAAGATCGTGGGTCCGGTGCCTCTGCCGACTGATATTTCGAGATATACTGTACTGCGTTCACCGCATATTGATAAGAAGTCTCGGGAGCAATTTGAAATGAGGACACACAAACGGATTTTGGAAATTCTTGAACCGACTCAGCAGACGATCGACTCCCTGATGAAACTCGATCTTGCCGCTGGAGTGGATGTAGAGATTAGATTATGAACGCAGAGCCAGTAAAAGAGACAGCTGAGAAAGAGGCGGCCGCAGAGAAGCCGCATCCCGGGAAAATGCTCGGCATTAAGATGGGAATGACAGAGTTCTTTGATGGTGAAGGAGCTTTTTTCCCGGTAACTGTCATTTGCATTGGGGATAATCGAGTGACGCAGGTGAAGAGAGATGAGCGTGACGGGTATCACGCGATACAAGTTTGCGCAGGTTATAAAAAAGTGAAGAATCAAACAAAGCCAGCATTGGGACATTTGAAAAAAAGCGGTGTAGAGAGTGCCCGGTGGTTGAGAGAGTTTCGAGTTTGCGATGCATCTCAGTATAAAGTTGGGGATGAGCTCTCAGTCAATTTTGTAAGCCCTGGGGATTTTGTCGATGTCAAAGGATACCGCATTGGAAGAGGTTTTGCGGGCGTCATGAAGAGACACGGTTTTCATGGGGCGCCTGCAACGCATGGAACGCATGAATGCCGCCGGCACGCAGGATCTATAGGTCAAAACACCTTTCCAGCGAGAGTCTTTAAGGGAATGAAGATGGCGGGTCGAATGGGGAATAGCGCTGTGACCACTCAGAACCTGAAAGTGGTTGATCTTTTTCCAGAGAAAAAAATTCTTCTGGTCAAAGGAGCTGTACCGGGTCCCGAGAACAGTTTGGTGGAAATTTCACTGAGTCTGAAGAAAGGTAAAGGTAAAAGAGGTTCGTGATGCAGCTGCCTGTCTATGACGCAAATGGGAAAAAAGTGTCTGAACTTGAATGGCCGGAATCACTTGTTGCGGCGGAAAGCAAGCCAGCGCTCTTTTCAGAAGTAGTGAGAATGCAGCTTACGCTGAGGCGCAGTGGAACAGTTTCCACAAAGACGCGAGCAGAAGTGAGCGGAGGGAATAAGAAACCGTATAAGCAGAAGGGGACCGGGCGCGCGCGCCAAGGGTCGAGCCGATCTCCACAGTTTGTAGGCGGGGGGCGTGCCTGCGGGCCAAAGCCGAAAACTCATCATTTCGATCTGAACAAAAAAATGAAAAACGAAGTCCTCAAGTCTGCTATTTCGATGAAACTAAAAGAGGGGAAGCTCTCGGTGGTGGAAGAATTTTCTCTTGAGCCGCTTAAGACGAAGACATTGGCAGCGACATGCAAGGGATTTAATTTTACAAGAGGGCTCATTGTTGATGTGAATAATGAGGGTGTGAAGCGCGCAGCGAGAAACCTTTCTCAATTTAAATATCTGGATGTTCGCGGACTCAATCTCTTTGATCTCCTGAAGTTCGAGAATCTGTTAATCACGCGCTCTGCATTATCCCAATTAATGGAGAGATTCCGTGCTTAAACAGATCATTCGTTTTCCAAAACTGACAGAAAAGAACACAGAACTGGCCCAGAAAATGAACCAGTATGTCTTTGAAGTGGACCTGTCAGCAAACAAGCACGAAATTAAACGGGCTGTTGAATCTTTATTAAAAGTGAAAGTCGAACGTGTGCGGACAGCAGTGATGCATGGAAAGAAAAAGCGCTTGGGCCGTTCGGTGGGACGGCGTCCGAACTGGAAAAAGGCTGTTGTGCAGTTAAAAGAAGGGCAGACTCTCGAGCCTGTGAAGGGGATTTGATATGGCAGCGATGTTAAAAGCAAAACCGACATCGCCCGGCCGGCGGTCTGTGATTTTACCAGATCGTTCAGCGTTATCTGAAGGGCCGGTTGAAAAGCGTTTGCTTAAAGGCAAGAAGCGTATTTCCGCCAGAAACTGTTATGGGCGAGTGACTGTTCGTTGGCGTGGAGGGGGACACAAACGCCTCTACCGCTTGATTGATTTTAAGCGGGATAAGTGGAATGTTCCTGGGAAAGTTGCACAAATCGAGTATGATCCGAATCGCACAGCCTATATTGCTCTGGTTCATTACTCTGATGGGGACAAACGCTATATTTTGGCGCCGGATGGTCTTTCAGTAGGGAGCGGAGTGGTCGCATCAAATAGTGCAGATATTCTCCCTGGCAATACTCTTCCGATGGAGTGCTTACCAGCTGGGACCTATATTCATAACATTGAAATGCGCCCTGGAAAAGGGGGACAGCTCGTCAAAAGCGCGGGGTGCGTAGCGCAATTGATGGCCAAAGAGGGTGATTATGTGCTTGTGCGGCTTCCTTCTGGAGAGATGCGCAAAGTCATGGGACGCTGTTCAGCAACCGTTGGCCAAGTCAGCAATGTTGAACACAACAATACGTCCATTGGCAAGGCAGGGAGAAACAGATGGAAGGGGCGACGGCCGAATGTCCGCGGGGTTGCGATGAATCCGGTCGACCATCCCCTCGGCGGCGGAGAGGGGAAGACCTCTGGCGGGCGGCATCCGTGTACCCCATGGGGCAAGCCTTGCAAGGGTTATAAGACCCGGCGCAACAAGCTGACTCAAAAGTTTATTGTGAGAGACAGAAGATTGAAGTAAAAGGCCCAAAAATAGATATTGATTTTTGGGTGAAAGAGTTGAACGAGGCAGATGTATGTCAAGATCGATAAAAAAGGGCCCCTTTATTGACGATTACCTCCTGAAGAAAGTGACGGAGGTTCAGGCAGTAAAGGATAGGCGTGTCATTCGCACGTGGTCCAGGCGTTCTACGATTGTTCCTGAGATGGTTGGGTTGACTATTGCTGTCCATAACGGCAAGGAATTTATCCCCATCTTTATCAGTGAAAATACGGTGGGTCATAAGCTGGGAGAATTTGCGCCCACGCGGATATTTCGAGGTCATGCGGCTGGGCGGAAGACGAAAATGATGGCTGCAGGCGAAGGGGCAGAATAGATGGAAGTCAAAGCCCAACTGCGTTATGCGCGAATATCTCCGACCAAGCTGCGTCTCGTTGCAGATATGGTGCGGGGAAAGGATATTCACATGGCGCTGAGTACGCTTCGCTTTTGCAGTCGGCGTGGTGCGAAGGTATTGACTAAACTGCTGAATTCAGCGGTAGCTAATGCAGATCATGCAGGGAAGATCGATATTGATACGCTTTTTGTGAAACATATTTCTGTCGATAGCGGTCCGTCCATCCGCCGTTTTCTTCCGCGGGCGATGGGTCGTGCTACGCCCATTCAGCATGGGACGAGCCACGTGAAAGTTGTATTAGCTGAAAAATAGAAGGGGGTATTGTTTTGGGGCATAAAGTTAACCCGACAGGTTTCAGACTGGGAATCGTCACCGATTGGCAATCAAAGTGGTATGCCGACCGGGATTACCAAAAGCTTCTCGCGGAAGATATTCGCATCCGTTCTTACGCCAAGGATAAACTCTATTCTGCGGGAATCTCGAAAGTGATTATCGAGCGTGCGGCGGATAAACTGAAAGTGAATATTTTGACCGCCCGCCCTGGTATTGTGATTGGAAAAAAGGGATCTGGTATTGAAATGCTCAAGAGCGAGATCCAGAAAATGACTCGGAGTAAAGAGGTTTTAGTCAATATCCAGGAAGTGAGAAGAGCAGAACTCGATGCGCAACTGGTTGCTGAAACAGTGGCGACACAGTTGGAGCGCAGAGTGGCGTATCGCAGAGCGATGAAGCGGAGTATAACCACCGCAATGAAAATGGGTGCTTTAGGGATAAAAATTCGATGCTGCGGACGTCTCGGCGGTGCTGAAATGAGAAGAAGAGAATGGTATGGAGAGGGGAGTCTGCCTCTGCATACTCTGCGGGCAGATGTCGATTATGGATTTGCAATGGCAAAGACAATCTATGGCATCATCGGAGTAAAGGCTTGGATTTACAAGGGGGAGGTTCTCGAGAGAACGATACTTAGACCCTGATCCCAAAAATAGACATAGAGATTTTCAATCTCTATTTTGAGTAGGAACGATGTAAGGTGCTCAGTCCAAAAAAGACAAAATATCGCAAACAGCACAAAGGGCGCAGGCGGGGGATAGCCAAAGGCGGATTTGAGCTGAGCTTTGGGGAATTTGGTCTTCAAGCGCTTGAAAATGGCTGGATCTCGGCACGGCAAATTGAGGCAAGCCGGGTGGCGATGACTCGTCACATCAAACGTGGGGGGAAAGTTTGGATTAGGATTTTTCCAGATAAACCCGTCACAAAAAAGCCGGCCGAAACG
>JACQJE010000141.1 GCA_016205125.1 Deltaproteobacteria bacterium
CGTTGGAGGGGAGTGGTTGTTGTGTGGAAAAATCGGCCATAGAATATTCTTTTTAGTGTTGTTTGTTAAAAATAGTGAGTAACTATCTAGTAAAAATTGAGAAATGAGTCAAATCATTAAGGCGATTGAATCGTTGTGCCGATCTGATAATAGTGATTCTGCGAGGACTGAACATGGAAACGATTCGAGTTTCGCCCAGCAGCCTATCCATCTTTGAAGATTGCCCCCGCTGTTTCTGGCTGCAGATGGTCGAAAAGATCCGAAGACCGAGGGGGGTCTTTCCGAGCCTTCCGGGGGGGATGGATGCGCTGATTAAGAATTATTTTGATCAGTATCGCGCTCAGGGGACCCTGCCTCCAGAATTGGAAGGAGTGGTTGAGGGAGGACTGTTTGCCGATCAGGCGGTGCTGGATGGATGGCGAAATTGGAGAAAGGGTCTTACGTGCGACATTCCGGGTCTTAATGCTCAATTATCAGGGGCTGTCGATGACTGTCTTGTAACGGTCTCCGGTAAATACATCCCGCTGGATTATAAAACCCATGGCTACGGCCCAAAAGAGGGGCATGGGGAGAAGTATTATCAATCTCAGCTCAACTGCTATGCTCTGCTCCTGGAGAAAAATAAGAGACCGGTCGAGAGTTTTGCTTATCTTGTCTACTACGTGCCGAGAGAAATGAAGGGGAATGGGGATATCCACTTTTCCATCGAAGTGCAGAAGATCCAGACAAATGTGGCAGAGGCTGAGAATCTGGTGCGGCAGGCGGTAAATAGCCTTTCGCAGGCTATTCCACAACGCGCTTCCGAGTGCGTCTATTGTGATTGGTTTGAACAGCAGATTGAAAAGCGGGTCGCCTGATTCCTCTATTTTGGTTGCCTTATCAAGAAACATCTTCTTTCTACCCTAATGAATTTGCATCGATATGGTTAGGAATCGTGAAACTTGGCAATCAGGATTTTCAATTTCGATTTTTGGAATCAGATAACCGGATTCCAATAGGCGGCTACGGTCTGTTCGACCCCTAATAAGCTGATCTTATTGCGCTTCGGGAGCGCGGCTTTCAAGTATTGAGAATGAAGGGAAATCTGCAGACCCTATCATCAGAAGATTGGGTTAACTGAGAGAGGTGAAGCTTTTGTAGATGCGGTTTCGAAGGGAGTCAAGGGAACGCTGATAAGCATCGTATTCTGCCAGAACCTGATTTTTGTCATGCCTTTTTTCAAACCAATCCAAAAGCGTTTCTCGGTTTATTTCAATGTGGAACTGGAGACCATAAAAGAGCTCCTTAAAGCGATACGCCTGATGAAGCCCATTCTTGCTGGCGGCTAGAAGGTGCGCATCTTTGGGGAGATCAAACGTATCTTCATGCCAATGAAGAACCCTTAGGAATGATGAGGAGATATGTTGAAAAAGGGGATCGCGCCGCGCTTCTGAAAGGAGTTCAACCTCATACCAGCCGATCTCAGGGTTCTTTGCCTTGTATACGGGGGTATGGAGGGCTTTTGCCAGGAGCTGTGCCCCCAGACAGATTCCGAGGTAGGGGACTTCCGCTTGAACGATGTTTTGAATGAAGGTGTTTTCCTTCTTCAGGAACGGATATTTTTCCTCTTCATAGACATTCATCGATCCCCCCATGACAATGAGCGCGCGGACGAGGGAGGTGGGGGGAAAGTCAGTGTTCTCGTAAAGACGGATGATGCGGAAAGGGAGTTTCTCTTTCGTGAGAAAGTCAATGATCGTCCCGGCAGTTTCTGAGGGGGTATGTTCCAGGATGACGATTTCTTTTTTGTTGTTCATCGGGACAACTCTCATTCTAAAGCTATCCTCTTAATTAGTCGAATGATACTATTGAAATCAAGGAAAGTGTTTTTCTTATCACGGAGAAGGTATGGCCGCAAAAAAATATGATTTAATCGTTGTTGGCGGGGGTTCTGGAGGGCTTGTCTCTGCGGCGGGGGCGGCTGGGCTTGGAGCAAAAGTTGCCCTGATTGAGAAGAAAAAGCTCGGCGGAGACTGCCTCAATACGGGATGTGTGCCATCGAAGGCGCTGATCCGTTCGGCCAGGGCAATTCGCGATATGAGGAGAGCTTCGGAATTTGGCATTCGCGACTGCCAGTTTCAGTTTGAGTTTGCCGATATTGTGGATCGGATCAGGGAGATACAGGGGAAGATTGAGCCTCACGATTCGCCCCAGCGGTTTAGAGGATTGGGAATCGATGTCCGGTTTGGGATCTTTTCGTTTAGGAATGCTCATGAACTGACAGATGGTGCTGACGTTCTCTATGGAAAGAGAATTGTCATTGCGACGGGGTCATCCCCTTTGGTTCCTCCGATTCCGGGTTGTGAAGAGAGGCGATGTATCACGACAGAAAATATCTGGGAGATGCGCGTATTGCCCAAGCGGTTTGCCATTATTGGTGCGGGCCCGATTGGTTCGGAGATTGCGCAATGTTTTGCCCGTTTTGGAAGTCATGTAACGCTGATTGATATTGCGCCCGGCATTCTTCCTCGGGAGGATGGCGATATGAAGGGCTATGTGGAAGGGGCTTTTCAGGAGGAAGGAATAGAATTCAAGTTCAATACCAAGGTCGTCGGCGTCAGGCATGAACCGGATCATCATGTTGTGAATTTGGAAAGGGGAGGGCGGGGAGAAGAGCTCATCTGTGATGAAATCTTTATTGCGGTGGGGAGAAGACCGAATATTGGCGGGCTTGAGTTGGAGAGGGCAGGCATTGCGACAGATAAGGGCGGAATCGCGATTAATGATTATTGCCAGACCTCTATTCCTCATGTCTACGCCTGCGGTGATGTGACCGGACCTTATCTCTTCACTCACTTTGCGGATTACCAGGCGCGACTTGTCTTAAGAAATGCGTTTTTTCCTGGAAAGAAGAGAGTCGATTACCGCGTGGTTCCGTGGTGTACCTATACGGATCCGGAACTTGCGCGAGTCGGCTTATCTGAGAATGAGGCGCGGGGAAAAAAGTTATCGTTTGATGTTTATTCTTTTGAGTTGTCGGATCTCGATCGTGCGATTTGCGACAGTGATGCGAGAGGGAAGGTGAAGGTGATCGTGAGAAAGGGGAGGGATGATATTTTGGGGGGTGCAATTGTGGGCGCTCATGCGGGAGATTTGATTCAAGAGATTACCTTTTCAATGAAAAACAAATTGGGACTGAAGGCGATTTTAAATACGATCCATCCCTACCCGACATTTGGAGAGAGTACAAAGAAAGTTGCGGAAGATTGGCTGATGGCGCGGTTTAAGCCGTGGATGAAGGGGCTCTTTTCATGGTATTTTCGGAATCTCTTGAAATGTGAGATCCTTCGCGGGGCGTGGGATGAGTAACTTCTCAATAACTTGAGGTTGTCCCCCTCCCCCTTGATGGGGGAGGGCGGGGTGGGGGTGCGTATCCCTCAAC
>JACQJE010000138.1 GCA_016205125.1 Deltaproteobacteria bacterium
CTCCAACCAACTGCTGTCCCAGTCTTCATGTTGCAACCGTCTATATCTGCTGTCTGCCCTATCTTTACGAACAGAAGGGGAAATTCATCTGCCTTTTCCTCTGGGCCAGCGCCATTGCGATCAGCACCTTAACAACTAAACAACACTATTTTATCGATATCGTGGCGGGATTAGGCATGGCCGTGCTCATGCATTTTATTTTTTTCTGGTTTTTTAGAATAAGGGCTCGCGCATAAATAAGTGTAACAAGATCGCGCCCAGATTTCGGTCAGATTTGGACGCGACGATTGAGAAAAATGCGAGGAATAGCAGCGCTATTTTGAGCTTTTTTCGATTGAGGAGCGTTCAAAGATGACTGAAAGATGGGATGCGAGATGTACAGGTTATTTCTTTACAAGTCCTAAGGAGGGATCATGAAAGTATCAGAAGTCTTAAGTCAGCTTCAGGAGCAGAACATCACAAAAATCAAAGTCGGAGGCTTTGATATCGACGGGGTTTTCAGGGGAAAGTATCTCTCGCTCGATAAGTTTGAATCAGCGGCTTCGAGCGGGTTTGGCTTCTGCGACGTGATTTTTGGCTGGGATAGTGCCGATCGCATGTATGAGGATGGGAAATATACAGGCGGGAGGCAGGGATATCCTGATTTATTATCGAAGATCGATCTTTCGACGATGAGGATTCATCCCTGGGAGCCGAATACGGCGACATTTTTAGTCGATTTTTACAGTGGCGATGGAACTCCCTTTTCGCACTGTCCGCGCGGGCTCTTGCGCCGTGTTGTGGAGAGAGCGCGTCGTCTTGGGTTCGAACCGAAGTCTTCGGTTGAGTTCGAATTCTTTTTTTATGCGGAGACGCCCCAATCGCTGAGAGAGAAACATTTTCGCAACCTCACGCCGATGACCCCCGGGATGTTTGGATACAGCGTACTGCGATCCGCCCAGCGGGCTGCATTGGTGCACGATATCATTGACTTTATGGGAAGGTACAATTGTCCCGTCGAAGGGCTTCATACAGAAACGGGACCGGGAGTGTATGAGGTCGCAATCAAATATGATCATGCGCTTGCGGCGGCAGATCGCGCGGCGATTTTTAAGACCGCTCTGAAGGTCATTGCGGCACGCCATGGTCTGGTGGCTACCTTTATGGCAAAATTGAGCTCTGACCTCCCGGGCTGCGGAGGCCACATTCATCAAAGCTTGTGGGATAAGGAGGGGAGGAAGAATCTCTTTTCGGATCCTGCAGATCCCAACGGACTCTCCCGGACATTCAAACATTATATTGCCGGCAACATTGCGATGATGCGGGAGTTTGCCGCGCTGGCGGTGCCGAATGTCAACTCATACAAGCGTCTTGTTCCGGGAACGTGGGCGCCGACTTCAGTTGCGTGGGGCATGGAAAACCGGACGACTTCACTCCGCGTGATTAACGGCCCTTCAGATACCGCGGTGCGGATGGAATTCCGCCTTCCCGGGGCAGATGTCAACCCGTATCTCGGAATCGCGGCATCGCTTGCGGCGGGTCTGCACGGCATCGAGGAAAAACTCCCCCTGACTCAGCCTCCTGTCTCCGGGAATGCTTATGACATCGCAGGGGTGGAACTTCCGCTTCTGCCGAGATCGCTGGGTGAAGCCGCGGCTCTTCTGGAAAAGAGCAGGGTGGCCCGGCACTATTTCGGAGATCCCTTTGTCGATCACTATGTCTATACGCGGCGATGGGAAATCGCGGAATTTCAACGCGCGGTGACAGATTGGGAATTGGCCCGTTACATGGAGATCATCTGAATATGGAACTTTACTCTTTTTATTTTCCAACCCACATCATCTTTGGCGCGGGGGCTCTCACGGAGCTTCCGAACGCCTTAAAAAAGTCGGGATGCAGACATCCCCTTGTGGTGACCGACCCGGGGCTTGTCAACACGCAAGTCGCTGAGCGGCTCAAATATGTTCTCAACTCTGCAGGAATTGAGTGTCGAATCTTTTTTGATCTGAAGTCGAATCCGGATGCGACATCGGTAGAGGAGGGGATAGAAGCCTATAAGAAGGCGAATGCTGACGGAATCATCGGTTTTGGAGGAGGGAGTGCAATCGATATCTCGAAAGCGATCCGCCTGATGGTCACGCATCCTGGCCATATTCTCGATTATGATGAGTCGACTGGAGGATGCGAGCGGATCAAACCGAAGATGCCCTGGATGGTCGCGATTCCGACGACTTCAGGCACAGGGAGTGAGGTGGGAAGAAGCGCCGTCGTCTCTGATCCAAAGTCGAAGGTGAAGAAGACGATCTTCAGTCCGTACCTCATGCCTCCAGAGGTGATTGCGGATCCCGCCTTGACGCTGGAACTTCCACCCAAACTGACCGCGGCGACAGGAGCAGACGCGCTGAGTCACTGCATTGAGGCGTATCTGTCGACCTCTTATCATCCGCTCTGTGACAGCGTCGCCCTCGGCGGAATAAAACTGATTGGCAGAAGTCTGGCTGAAGCCGTTCATCATGGGAGTTCTCTGACCGCCCGTTCCGACATGATGATGGCGGCAATGATGGGTGCTGTCGCTTTTCAAAAAGGGCTCGGCGTGACGCACTCATTGGCACACCCTCTTTCGACATTGAAAGATGTTCATCACGGATTGGCAAATGGAATCATGCTCCCTCACGCCATGAAATTTAATCTGGAGGGAGCAGAGTCGAAACTGGCCGACGTCGCAGTGGCTTTAGGTGCAAAGCCCGTCGGATCAAAGGAGGAGTTGGCTGAAGAGGCGGTTCAGATTGTAAAATCGCTGATGAAAAACATCGGCATTCCGCAAAAATTGAAAGAAGCGGGGGTGACAGAGGAGCTTGTAGAGCCGCTGGCGGATCTCGCCATTCACGACGGCTGTCACTCTTTAAATCCCCGCCCCTGCACGCGGGAAGATTTTGTCAGGCTCTATCATGGAGCGTTGTAATCGAATGCTTTACATCAACGGGGAGTGGATCGAGCCGCACTCAAAAAAATATTATGAGGTGACCAACCCCGCGACAGGCGAACTTCTCGCCAAAGTGCCCCATGCGTCAAAAGAAGATGTGGATCTTGCTGTCTCTTCGGCGCGCGAAGCTTTTGATAAAGGTCCCTGGCCAAAAATGAATCCGCGGGAGAGGGGCGCGATTCTGCATCGCATCGGTTCCCTTATTGAAAAGCATGCGGAAGAGTTGGCTCTCCTGGAGTCCCGCAACAATGGAAAGACATTAAAGGAAGCGAAGCGCGGAGACCTTCCGCCTGCTGCGGAGATCTTCCATTACATGGCAGGATGGGCGGATAAGTACACCGGTGAGACGCTTCCGGTCAGCGGTCCCTACCTCAACTATACGTTGAGGGAACCTGTCGGAGTAGTGGGTGCGATTGTCCCCTGGAACTATCCTCTGCTTATTGCCTGCTGGAAGTTAGCTCCTGCGCTGGCCATGGGAAATACCGTGGTTCTCAAACCCTCAGAGCAGACCCCCCTTACCGCCTTGCGCTTGGCCGAACTTTTGCAGGAGGAGGCAGATCTTCCGCGCGGCGTTATCAACATCGTGACTGGCTTTGGGGACACCGGAGCGGCCATTTCCTCGCATAGGGGTGTCGACAAAGTGGCCTTTACCGGGAGTGTTGAGACGGCGCGCGCCATCCTCCACGCTTCTGCGGAGAGCAACCTGAAGCGGATTTCTCTGGAGCTTGGCGGAAAATCGCCAAACATCATCTTTCCTGATGCTGATTTTGAACGAGCCACTCGTGCAGCTCTCTGGGGTGTTTTTGCAAACAAAGGGGAAGTCTGCAGTGCAGGCTCCCGCCTCTTTCTTCATTCAGAGATTTATGACCGGTTCCTCTCTCATCTCCTGGACAAGACGCGCACTCTCGTTGTGGGCGATCCTCTGGATCCGGAGACAGATATCGGTTCTCTTGTGTCAGGGGAACAGCTCTCGCGTGTCGAACAGTATGTTTCGACTGGCCTCAAAGAGGGGGCCCAACTTCTCTGCGGCGGTTCACGTGTCACCACAGGAGCCGCGTCAAAAGGGTTTTTCTACCAGCCTACCATTTTTGGCCAGGTGACGCAGAAGATGACGATTGCCCGGGAAGAGATCTTCGGCCCGGTCCTCTCTGTCATCCGCTTTAAAACGGAAGAAGATCTCATTGCAATGGTCAATGATACCCCTTATGGTCTGGTCTCAGCTCTCTGGACCAAAGATATTGAGCGGGCCCATCGAATGGCGCGTCAAATTGACGCAGGCTCTGTCTGGATCAACGATTACAACTGTTTTGACAGTGCGTCCCCCTTTGGGGGAGTCAAGGAGAGCGGCTGGGGCCGCGAAATGAGTCATGATGCTCTGAACGAATACACAAGGGTCAAATCAGTATGGATTCACCTCGGGTGAAGCGGCCCCGCATCGGGATCAGTTCCTATCTCGTCTCGCCCGATCCGAGCCGCGCGGCGTTTGGCGGAAAAGAGCTCCTTGCTCTGGGGCGCTCTATGTTGCATTACGTCACTCAAGCTGATGCTGTTCCTGTGGTGCTCCTCCCCTGGAAAGACCAGATTTCCGTCAATTGCGAACTCATCAAGAGCTGTGACGGTCTCATCCTTACGGGGGGCGCCGATATCTCCCCTCAGCAATATGGGGAGGAACCCCTTAAGCCGGAATGGTCAGGTCAGCCGGAGAGAGATGCGGCAGAGCTGGCCCTCATCAAAGAAGCCCTTGATTTGAAAATCCCAATTCTCGGTATCTGCCGCGGCTGTCAACTGATCAACGTCGCGTTTGGGGGGAGCCTTTTTCAAGACATTGCCGCACAGTGCCCGACGAACCTCTGCCATCGCAACCCCGCTATCTATGATCTCAATGCTCATCCCGTGAAACTCGCTCCCAATAATCCGCTTGTTGAGATCTTTGAGGGGAGAGAAGATCTTCTTGTCAACGCGGTGCACCATCAAGCGGTCGATAAGCTCGGCAAAGGTTTAGAGGCGATTGCCCGGGCCGAAGATGGCATCGTCGAAGCGATCTGGCGGCCCAATCCCAGACATCCCCTTGTTCTGGGAGTCCAATGGCACCCTGAGTGGATTGCCAGCCACCGTTCGGAAATTCCAGCCATGGCTGATCAAACGCGCCTGATCAAATTTTTCGTCCAGGAGTGTGAATCAGAGTTCTAAGCAGAAAGGGTAGGGGATTCTTCCAGGGGGAGAATGGTTTGGGAGAATTCGGAGCCCCCCTTCGATTGAGCGACATAACGGAACATACTCCGGATGCTGATGCCGAGGATCTTGGCGGCATGCGTGCGGTTTTGGCTGCAGAGCCTGAGGGTATTCTGAATGTACCAGTCGCGAAAGAGGTGAATCGCTTCGTCGAGCGCTGGCCACTCTCCAGTGGTCTGATGTTGGGCTGTCTCCTGGAGATAGATCTCGATTGGATTTGGCGAAGCAGGAGCAGAACGTTGCTCTGGCTCCAGAGCGACAATGGGAGCTGAAGCAATTTCTGCAGAAGGAACGGGTGTGGGTGAGCTGGATAGGCTCACTTCTTGTGTGCGAGGTTCCAGGGAAGTTTTCAGTGCAAGCGCGGCAATCTTTGTGATCAATTCGAGCATGGGGGATTTGAGAGAATCAAACAGACCTGCCACGGACGAAAGGAGAAAAAGAATTCCAAAAGAGTGAGAGGAACCTTGAGAAAGGATGGGAAGACAGGCTGCGGATCCGGCTTTGATCTCAAGCATAATGGGGCTAGCCTGAAATAGCGTTGTATAAGAGGGATTGTGTGACCATAGAGGTTTTTTGGTTCTCAAGGCTTGAGAAATGACTGGATCTGAAAGAAGGCCGTCGATTTCGCCCAATTGTGTTTCAGTGATCCCTGCTTTTACCTGCAGAGAGAGAGAAGCGTCGTCATTGATCGTTAAGATGAAACCGCACTCTGCCTGCGACAAAAGGAGCGCGTTGTTGAGGAGGATATGGCAGAGCTCTGCCGGGCTGGAGGGTTGAAGAAATCGTTTGAGAAGTTCGTAGAGGGGCTCTTCCCAACGGATGAGATTTTTTAAGGAATTTTCTGAAGAAGTGAGCGGTTCGTTGGAGAAATAGAGGTGGTTTTGACAGACGAGAAGAACATCGCCATCCTGGAGAAGAGCTTTTTTTTCTTTTTCAGAATTTCGGTAGAACGCCTTTGCCTCTTTTCCTGTTTTAAAGATCAGTTTCCCCTCTTCCAGAGAGAGCAAATAGGAACAGGAACAGAGTTTTTTTACGAGGGGAGGGAGGATGAGATCGGAATGGGGGTCGTGACCCAGGGTCATCAGCGGAAGTTTCACAGGGTGAGCTTTCAGTTCCGTCTGCAAGAAGTAGAGGTAGGGCATGGATCTCGATCCTTCAGTTCAGATCAGAAGAGAGTGCTCTAATAATTTCTTCCCCTTCTTTTTTTCTCCCTTTCTTTTCTGAGGGTTTTGTCCACTGAGACGACAGTGACTCTCCCTGCTTCTGCAAAAATGATCTGTTCAATCGGAGGCTGGCCAGGTTTTACGAACTTAAGCCGGTACTTTCCTGGTTTCAATTCAATATTTTCCTTTACTTTTTCCTGTTCCAGTGCGATTTCGTCAAGGAAACAGGTAATGTCAGGATCCGCCATCACTTTGAGCCAGGCCTTCGCCTTTTTACTGAGATCCTCTTCTTTCTTTTGCGAGTAAGCCGCTTTACCAAAAGGGGTTTTCCGCGGCATCAGTTTGTGGTAGGGTGCGCCGATTCCGGTGGGGGGGATGAGAAGAAATAGAAGGATGAATAAGAAGAAATTGTAGAAGGGTTTGCTCATGTTCTTAGGATAACAGATGAGAAAAAAATGACAAGACGAATCATAAGTCTCACAATTGGTTTGATCCTCAGTGGAGGTTTTCTACAGTCTGCTCTTGCCGGCAGTGGAGAATTCGTTGGTGAGCTCTTCGGGAATTGGATTAAGCGATTTGCGGTAGAGATAAAGGCGGGAGGGGGAGCGGCTTTTCCGGAGAGTTTCGCCGCTTCTTTGCATGCGATTCCACTGTCAAACATCAGAATGGCGGCGCGAGAAATTGGGGATCCACTTGTCTCTCAATTTTGTTTTGATTTAGAGAGGTTTGCTGATGTTCCTAATAGAGAGGCGCATCTGATCATGTTAACTAATCGTTATGGAAAGTGGCTGGGTACCGAAGAAGTGGAAACTCTCCAATCGTTGTTTGTTTCGTTGAGCGGAGAGGCTTCGACTCCAAGCGAACCGTTACTTTCGATGGAGGGGGGATTCGAAGAAGAAGATGCTTTGAGAATCGCCGATTCTTCCCTCTTAAAATGGTATGACGTTGTTGATCCAGAAAGTCTGCTCCCGATGAAGGAGGATCTTCTCAGTGAACATCCCTTCGGATGGCCGCCGGTTAGGGCCTTGTTGTCTGGGGTGAGCAGTACGGCTTATGCCTTGCAAAGCGGAATCCTGAGAGAACTGGAAAAACTCAATAAAACCTTAGATTTGGGTCGGGCAATTTCAGTGAGGATGGCGATGGATCACCTTTACGAAACAGTGGTTGTTCCCAATCTGAGCCCTATCTGGAGATTGAATGGTTCTCAGAATTACTTGGATCAGCTCATCCGATACAGGCGAATCGAGGCAGCCTTGAAAGCAGAGAAGCCCTTTCTTCTGGCGGATCGTTATGTTCTTTTGGGTGAGGCCCTTAGGGGGCGTGAGGAGTTTTTTCGCTTTATGCAAGCCTTGCGGAGAGAAGGACGGGGAGCAAAAAAATACCTTTCTCCGGAGATAGCTTACATGGGAAAGCTGCTTCAGAAGTTCTTTTGACGCATGCTTCCTAGTGTAGTGATTCATAAATATCTTTACTTCTGGTTGTCATTCTGAGCGAAGCGAAGAATCCAGATCCTTCGGCTGCGCCTCAGGATGACA
>JACQJE010000135.1 GCA_016205125.1 Deltaproteobacteria bacterium
AGTGTTCATCCGGAAATGACAATCGTCACGAGGCCGAGCGAAAGATATTGCAACAAGGCCGCAGGGAGAAAAAAGCGTGACGGCGTACCCCTTGGTACGTCGAACGCTTTTTTCGACCGAGAACGAAGTTGCAATATCTTGCAGCCGGCCGCAGTAGATTGTCATTTCCGGATGAACACTCCTTAATCCTTCAGATGCGGATCAATCGCATCTCTCAAACCATCCCCCAGGAAATTAAATGCAAGCATCGTCACAAAAATGGCCGAGCCGGGAAAGATGATGAGATGGGGATAAGAGCGAAGCGCCCTCCACCCTTCACTGGCCAGTGTCCCCCAACTGCTGAAGGGGGGCGGAAGACCAAGGCCGATAAAACTGAGAAACGCTTCGGCTAACATCGCCTGAGGGATTTGAAAGGTCAGGGTGACGATGAGGGGGCCGAGGATATTGGGGAGAACGTGACGCAGCACAATGACCCATCCGCGTGTTCCCACGGCCCTTGCCGCTTCAATGTACGTCATCTCCTTTACCTGCAGAACCTGGCCTCTGACAAGCCTAGCCTCCCGGACCCAGCCGACGATCGAGAGTGCAAAGAAGATCCCAAAGAGGCTTCTGCGGGTAAAAGTCAAGATCAGAATCATCAGAAGGAGGGAGGGAAAGGTGTCAAGAATGTCGCAGATTCGCATGAAAAGATGATCCAACCGCCCGCCAACATAGCCGCCCAATGCTCCATAGAGTGTTCCGATGACAAACGCGATAAAGGCAACAATCACCCCGACAGCAAGAGACATCCGCGCGCCGTAAATGATGCGGCTGTAAAGATCCCGCCCCAGAGAGTCGGTCCCCATCCAGTTGATGTGGTTTGGGCCAAGGAGCTGTCGGCTGATGTCCTGCTCTTCATAAGAGAACGGGGTGACCTGTGGAGCAAAGATCGCCATCAGACCGAGTAGAATGAGAAAAATGAGGCTTGTGTAAGCGGTTTTATTCTTCTTAAAGCGCTTCCAAACATCCCCCCAAAGGCTTGCTGCAGGAGAAGTCGCTATTTTTGTCATGAGATAACCTTTGTGATTACCTTATTTTGATGCGCGGATCGACGATCGTGTACAGGAAGTCGACCATGATATTTGCCCCGATTAAAAGGATGCCGTAGACGACTGTGGTCCCCATGATCAGCGTATAATCGCGGTTTGTCACGGCTGTAATAAAGTGTTTCCCCATTCCGGGAATGGCAAACATATGCTCGACGATGAAGGATCCTGTGACTGCTCCAGCAATGAGGGGCCCGGAGAAAGTAATCACGGGAATGAGGGAATTGCGGAGCACATGTTTCGCAATGACTGAGAGTTCATCCAGTCCTTTTGCCCGTGCTGTTCTGACGTAATCGGAATGAATGACATCCAACATGCTTGAGCGTGTCAGACGCGCGATAATGGCGGCCGGACGGATTCCCAAAGTGACTGCGGGGAGGATCATATAGCGCGGCCCCTCCCAAAGAGCGGCAGGGAGCCAGCCTAAGGCGTGCGCAAAAATGAGGATGAGAATCGCACCGACCAGGAAGCTCGGAAGAGAGACCCCCGCAATAGCGAGGAACATGGCCGAAGTGTCGACCCATGTGTTCTGTTTATAAGCCGCCAGCATGCCGAGCGGAATCCCGATCAAGAAAGAGAGAGCAATGGAGAGAAGTCCAAGCTGCAGAGAGACGGGAAAAGTATCTGCCAGAATGTCGTTGACGGAGCGTCCGAGATATTTGTAGGAAGGACCTAAATCTCCCTCGCAGAGATTGCCCAGATAAGCAAAGTATTGCTGATACCACGGGAGATGAAGGTTGTATTTTCGCTCGATATTTGCCTTGATTTCGGGCGGAAGCTGTTTATCTTCGTCGAACGGCCCGCCAGGAACGGCTTTTAGTAGAAAAAAAGAGAGCGTGACGAGCGCCCAGACGGTGATCACACTCTGCCCTAATCTTCTGACTAAATAGGTCCCCACTCTCTCCCGCCTTTAACTCCCTGCCTCGACCCAAATGGTGTCGAGGTAGTATTCATCCAGAGGATTGAGTTGAAATCCCTTCACGTAGGGCTTAATCAGCTTTTGAGTTGTATAGACGTAGATCGGAAGGATCGGCACCTCCTCCTCCGTCAGAACGCGCTGGGCCTCATTGTAAAGGGATAAGCGGACGTCCGGGTCTATTTCTACGGCTGCCCTCTCAATTAATTTGTCAAAATGGCTATTCTTCCATCCGGTATGGTTGTTGTCACTCCCCGATGTAAAGAGATTCATGAAGTTATCTGGATCGGGGTAGTCTCCCACCCAGCCCATTCGGAAGAGGTGAGGTGAAGCGAGGGGTTTAGCGGGGATACTGTGGAGAATATCGAGAAAAACCTTCCATTCCTGGTTGTCGATATTCACCTTTACCCCGAGGTGTTTCTGCCAGAGAGCCTGCAAGTTTTCCGCCACCTGCTTGTGCCCCTCATTTGTGTTATACGCGAGAGTGATCCCCTGCAGTCTGGGGTCCCCCTTTTCGTATCCAGCCTGCTTCAGGTAGGCCACCGCTTTGTCAGGATCAAACTTGATGCCGACATTCGGATTGTAGCCGAGCATCCCTTTTGGGATCCAGGAGGTCAGAGGAATTTGGTCCCCCTGAAGGGCTTTACAGATCTCTTCGCGATCGATTGCGGCACTGAATGCTTTTCTGACATTCGGGTCGTTGAATGGCGGCTTGTTGACATTAAATCCATAATAATAGGCCGCGAGGAGCGGGATTTTGTAATAATCAGGCGTGTTCTTGAGGCGTTGAATGTCAGAAGTGGGAATGCCGCGCATGATATCGAGCTTGCCGGTCTCATAAAGATTGAGCGATGACGATTCCTCTGTGATCATGTATCCGACAATGCGCCTCAATTTTGCTTTTTCGCCCCAGTAGTTGTCGTTTCTCACCAGAGTGAGCTTGTAGTTGTGCTGCCACTCCTCCAAAAGGAAGGGACCGTTCGTCACAATGTTTCCAGGTTCTGTCCATTTATCTCCGAGCTTTTCAACGACATCTTTTCTCATCGGGAATGTCGAACTGTGGGTCAGAAGTGTTGGAAAATAGGACATTGCCTTTTCCAGAGTGACGACCAGGGTGTAGTCATCAACCGCCTTCGCACCCACCTGAGCGAAATCTTTAACCCTGCTTCCCGTATCGTTGAATGCTTTGGCGTTCTTGATGGGGAAGAGGAAATAAGCATAACGTGCGGCGGTCTTTGGATCGAGAAGGCGCTGCCAGGAATAGACAAAATCATGGGCTGTCACCGGTTTGCCGTCGCTCCAGAGCAGATTCCTGCGAATCTTGAATGTATAGGTGGTGCCATCAGGGGTCACCGACCACGACTCCGCAACTTTAGGGACCACTTTTAACTCTGGATCCGACAGATCGAAATCGGTCTAGCCATCCATGAGATTGTCGATGACAAGGGCAGAGGTGGTATCTGCCGCGAGGGACCAATCGAGTGTCGGCGGTTCAGATTCGAGATTGATATTCAGTGTATCACGCACCTGAACCTTCTTCTTGCAGGAGAGGGTTGACAGGAGAAGAGGGATAGACAAAAGGACCATAAAAGTAAAAAAGAAACGGCTTGAGCGACTCGAATAACGCATTACATTTACTCCATAATTTGTTGGAAATTACAGGGTTTTATAAGATGGCAGAGTATCAATTGTCAAGTTTGAACCCATCTCCTTTATTTATTGGGGAGCTGCTGCGCGGGTTGATGGGGTTCTTAAAAAGTCGTAAAAAATGGAATCCTCTCCATAGAGATACTGATAGACAGCATAATTGCGCAGCACATTTTTGTAATAGAGGCGTGTTTCCCGATAGGGAATCATTTCGAGAAATTCGTCTAACGGCATGCCTGGGAACCTTTCCAACCATTTAACCACCGCTTTTGGCCCCGCATTGTAACTTGGAATCGCCAGTGAAGGCCAATCCTTAAAGAGGTCGAGCAGGCCTTTGAGGTAGTGGCAGGCGAGCTGGATATTCTTTTTCGGAGAGACGAGATCCTGATCATCCTTGAGCGACAAGGTTTTCAGGGACGCCACTTCCCGCCCTGTCTGAGGGAGCAATTGAAGGAGACCAAGGGCTCCTGAAGGGGAGAGGGCATGAGGGAGAAACTGGCTCTCTGCCCGCATGAGGGAGAGGGGGAGGAGGGGGTCCATGTCAAGTGTTTGGCAATGGCGTTCAATCAGGGGCCGATATGCCTCCGGATAGGCCAGTTTCCAACTCTTATGCTCCTTAGAGAATGTTTCAAGATGATGGGGGAAATGATTCAGGATGATCAGCATCCCCTTGTGGTAGTCACCCGCTCTTCCATAGAGGTGAGCAGTCCATAGCCAGTCGTCTTTTGGAAGGGATTGAGCGGTCAGGTTATCCAGCTCTTCTCTTGCCTCTTCCATGAGACCGATGCTGACCAGAGCGTCGATCTTTGCCATCTCCTTTGCGCGCGATTTTTTCGCCCCCTGCCACACCTCTCCTGTTTGAGCTTGCGGCTTATAGAGGAGAGAGGGAATGCCGCTTTTCCCCTCCCATTGAAGAAGGAGTCGGGAGGCGAGAAAGTGGTAGATCGTCAGCGGGGATAAATCGGAGATGCCTCGAAGTAAGGCAATGGCTTGTTCTTTTTCTTCCATCTTCATGAGCGTCTGGGCCAGCCAGTATCGGATTTGAGGGCGCAGGCCCGTCTTTGGAAAGTTTACCTCTACATACTCAAACCATTTTCTTGCATGCTGAAAGTCTTTCTCAGCGTAATAGGCCCAGCCGAGAAACCAGCCGCTGCTGTCGACCCAGTTGGAGTTGCCAAAATCTCTGATCACGCGCTGCCAAAGCCTCCTTGCTCTTTCGCCCTGTTTTAAGGTGTAAGCGAGTCCTGCGGCACGGTAGAGGCTCTCTGGAGCAAGGAGACTTCGGGGAAATTTGTTCGCGATGCGGGTATAGAGGGTGATCGCCTCCTCTTCTTTGCCCGCACTCGCAAGAGACCTGGCTAACCAGTACTTCGCTTCTGCTGACGGCGCTTGCTGATAAAGGTTTTTCGCTTGTGAAGCGCTCTCTGTGAAGCGCCGCGCGCTATAGAGCGCCTTTGCCAGCAAGAGTTCGGCCTCTTCATCCATCGGACTCCTACCCCAAAAAGTGGTACTTTTTGGGGACCCCGGATTGAGGCTTCTCAATTCTGCAATAGCGGATGCGTAGTCAAAAGCGGAGAAAAACCTCTTCGCGCGCAGAAGCTGTTCAGGAGCAGTTAATGCGATGCCGCTCATATCGAGTTTCTTGATGCACTGCGCTGCAATGGCACTTTCTGGTGCTTCAACGGAAACTTTCCTGAGATAACTGACCGCCTCCTCTTTTCGACCGAGTTGTTCCAGTGCATCGGCCAGAGTCCAGATGGACCAAAGCACGCTCTCCCTCTCCCTCTTCTCTTTTGCATCGAGCGAGAAGCGGGGAATTTCGGCCCCCCCTTCCCTTAGGTGAGAAACGGCTTTTTCCCACTCTCTGTTTCTGTAATGTGCGACTCCAATAGCGCGTTGCAAGCGTCTCTTCAGGGGAGCAGATATTTTTTGCTTTAAGCGCTCGCTTCCCCATCGAATCACCTCTTCGTGATGGTCAAGATCCGCATGGCAGATCATGAGAGCAAAGATAGCCACACTGGAGAGGAGATCATGTTGTGCCGCTTCTTTCAAATGAATGACGGCGTTCTTACAGCTCCCTGTCCGCTTTAATGAGATCCCAAAGAGGAGTCTGACCTCCAAGTCACTATAAAGGTGAGGTGCTTCCCTCAGCCATTGGGTGAGGTGCTTTACGGCCCCCTGATAATCACCGTTCTGAAAGAGGGCGGAAAGCTGTTCAGATTGGATCGGTGTGAGCGTTTTTGCCGCATCCTTCTCAGGGGAAGGGGAAAAGCTTTCCTTCTCTCCAGGGGGAAAGTTTGCTGCACGGGTCGACAGAGGATAGATCACCGGAGAGGAGACAAAAAAAAGACAACAAACCAGACTCGCGGTCTTCCTGACCATTCTCACCTCCTCGGTATTCATTTATTTTAAGAGTTTAACTGCTGAGTTGCAAATCCGCACGTCAAGATGATTAACTTTTCCGCCAGTTTTTTCCGATATCAGTCATGTGAGATGACTAGAGCCTGTCGGAGAAATCAATTTTACCCTCTCCCCTTGTGGGAGAGGGGAGGGTGAGGGGTAAAGTTGTGTAAGACTGGAAAAGCACTCTGAGTCGCCTATTGCGACGTTTCACCCTCCCCTTTATCCCCTCCCATCAAGGGAGGGGAACGAACGTTTTAAGTGGTTTTTGGGTATTTCTCCGACAGGCTCACTATATTTAGGGAGAACGGAGATGGGCAGAGGTCGAAAAATTGCAAATGTTGCAATTGTGACGCTCTTTTTCCTGAGCCTCGGAACCTATTTGTCAGAGGGGAAGATTCTCGAAAAACGCGGGCCGATTCCGACAAAAGCAGTCGGCATCAGTCCCGAAATCAAGGGTGCCCTTTGCGCAAGGTGCTGTAGTGGTATCTCAGAAGAGTACACAGAGATTCTCGATGAAAAAGTTTTCTATCGCCGCAGTGGAAGCCGGGCTACGGCTGGCGAGGGGGGCGCTGTTTTTGGGTGCATTGTGGAGATTGCCAACACCGGTCACGAAATTGAATGCCAATGTTCTATGTAGTGGGAGACTCCCTCTTCTAAAGGGAATTTTGGTTGATAGCCTAAATCTCCCCTCGCTCTGGAAATATCAGCCTGCGTGAAGTTCTGATAGAAGGGATAGGGGTTGTCAAAGTACTCCGGCTTAAACGAGAGTCTCAGAGCCCGATTGAGAGCAGAGATCACATCGTTAAAACTCCGGGCTTCTCCGCTTCCCAAGTTATAAATTCCGCTCTGTCTGGCATGAAGAGCAGCCATTGTCCCCGCCACAATGTCTTCAACATAGACAAAATCCCGCTTCTGCTCTCCAAATTTAAAAATTCTCGGCGCCTGATCTCCTTTCATCTGGCAGGCGAGTTGATAAATCATACTGGAGGCCTTTCCTTTATGGCTCTCCCTTGGACCATAGACGTTGAAATAGCGGAGCCCCACAATCTTCATCTTGGGATTGACCTTTGCGTAAATTCTCGCCAGGTTGTCGAGGATGACCTTGGAGAATGCATAAACATTTTCTGGAGCGGCTGGCTGTTCCTCAGGCATTGCACGATGGGCGTCTTCTTTTCCATAAGTGGCGGCAGAAGAGGCGTATATGACAGGAATGCTGTCACTTGCCGCAAAGTCGAGGATCCGCCTGAACCCCTCTGCATTATCATAGACCATCGCCTTTTGATCCATGATGGTGGTGTCTGTAATCGAGGCGAGGTGAAAGATCGCGTCAACCCCTTTCGGGAAATGCCTTTCCCATCCCGGATCTGCCACATTTACGGAGAGCAGATCTCCCTGGAACCCCCGCAAATTGGCAAAGTGGCCGGAACGGAAGTCATCCATGACGATGATCTCAGCATCTGGATGTTTTGCCTGGAGGGCAAGAGTGAGGTTTGATCCAACAAAACCCGCCCCCCCTGTGACAATGATTCTCTGCATAACTGGAATTATCTATTAGGCATTCCATTGCGCTGTCAAGTCGTAGGGGTGGATCAAGGTGATTTTGGAAGCGTTGTCAATTGTGTTACACTATGGATGGTGCACGAAGGAATTTTCCACTCAGGGAAGAGGAAGGCCATGAAAGGGACACATCATAAGCCGTTTCTTTTCATTGCGACTGTTGTCATTTTGGCCGCAATGAGCATTTCCAACCGAAGTTTTGCTCAGCAGAGGCCGGCGACTGTGCCCTCTTATCGCGACTATGTGAAGAGTATTCAGCGGATCTTTGCGAGCGAAGCGGCCAAGCGGGTGAAATTCACTGCGGCGGTCCAGAGTGCAAGGCTACTCGGCATTCTTGAATTTGTGGACGATGATCAGTTTGTGAAGTTATACCCCTGTCTTGCCAAAGGCGGAAAAGATTGGGACGATTTGAATGCGAAACAGAGAGAGAATGTCATCGATGAGTGCAAGGTGCTGGTGAAGGGAAGGCAATTGGGGGGTGCTCCTGTTGAAGCAAAGCCGCCGGCAAGGCCCCCCGCGCCGGAAGCGAACATTTTGACGTTGATTCCGATTCAGGATGAATTGAGTAAGCTCTCTTCAAAAATCGACCGGATCGAGTCGATTTTGACGACGCTGCGAAGCAATCAGGATAATTTCGATCGGAGCTTGAGGGAAATCAGCCGGTCTATCGCAGCGATCCCCCATTCAGTTTCGGTGCCGCGATCTGTCCCCCCCCAGCCTCTTCCTGAAGAGGGGAGCGCCCCAGAACGCATGCAGCTGGAAGAGGAACAGCAGCAATAGCGATGGAACGACGTCAACGCAAACAGCAGATGGGCGATGAGTCCCTTCTCAGTAATAAGAAAATTGCAGAGATATTGCGCGAAATCTCGGAGATGATGGAGATTTTGGGGGAGAACCCTTTTAAAGTCCGGGCTTATGAAAACGCGGCGCGCCAAGTCGAAAATCATCCCGCCCCTCTTGCGGAGGAAATAGAAGGTCTCGATGAAAAAGGTCAGATCGAAAAATTGGGCGAGATCCCTTCAGTTGGAAAGGGGATCGCAGAGAGGCTTGTTCAGCTCATCACTTCTGGACGGATGGATTATTACGAGGAGCTCCAGAAGAAAATATCTCCTCAGATGCTGGAGATGCTGAAGATTCCCGATCTTGGCCCGAAGAAGGTGAAAGCGCTTCAGGAGGCTGGGATTAAAAGTATAGAGGCGCTTGAAAAAGCCGCTAAAGAGGGGAAACTGCGGACATTGGCCGGTTTTGGAACGAAGACCGAAGAGAACATCTTGCGTGGGATGGAATTGGTTCGGGCACAGAGGGAGCGGATTTTGCTCGATGAAGCGACAGAGATGGCTACTGCGCTGCTCAACGCATTGAAAAAGAGCGGCCTGCCCAAACGGCTGGAAGTTGCAGGTTCGATCCGCCGCAGGAAGGAGACGATTCGCGACATTGATATCCTTGCGACCTCTTCAAAGCCAAAAGCGCTGATGGATGTTTTCGTAAATCTCCCCCAGGTAAAGCATGTGGCGGCGCATGGAGAGACCAAGAGCAGTGTGACCTTGCAAGAAG
>JACQJE010000134.1 GCA_016205125.1 Deltaproteobacteria bacterium
CTTTAGGGAAGATTTGGGTCGTCTTCCTGAAGAAATCCGGGGTGAAATTCGCCACGCACTCCGCGAATTCTTAGATTTGGAAACAGAGGATTAACCGCGCAGCGGCACATTTTGTCACTGCGTCCTATACCTTTTTTTATTTTTTGATGGGGCCTGCTGACCGAAGCGCGGCCTGCGCGGCAGCGAGGCGGGCCACCGCCACCCGATAGGGAGAACAGCTCACGTAGTCGAGACCGAGCTTGTGGCAGAAGGCGACGGAGGCGGGGTCACCGCCATGCTCACCGCAGATGCCGATCTTGAGCTGCTTCTTCGTCTTGCGGCCGAGCTCCACCGCGATGGCCATCAGTTTTCCCACCCCTTTTTCGTCAATCGACGCGAAGGGGTCAGTCACAAAGATCTTCTTCTCTTCATAAGCGGGCATGAATGAGGCCGCATCATCCCGGCTGATCCCATACGTCGTCTGGGTGAGATCGTTGGTGCCGAAAGAGAAGAAGTCCATTTGCTCTGCAATCTCATCTGCCACCAAAGCGGCCCGGGGGAGCTCAATCATTGTTCCGACCGTATAGTCGAGGCTGCAGGAGTAGCGATCCATCACCCGCTGTGCAACAGAATCGACCCTGGATCTGAGAATCTTCACTTCTGCCGCATCCGCGACCAGAGGGATCATGATTTCCGGAATGACGCGCACATTCTCCTTTGTCTGAAGGAGACAAGCCGCTTCGATGATTGCTTCAACCTGCATTTCGTAAATCTCAGAGTGCGTAATTCCCAATCGGCAGCCGCGATGACCGAGCATCGGGTTGGCTTCGCGCATTCGATCGACCAGACTCTCTGCGGCCTCCAGAGTGAGTCCGAGAGTTTTCGCCAGCTCTTCAATATCTTCTTTCTGGCGGGGGAGGAATTCATGGAGAGGGGGATCGAGGAGGCGGATGGTCACGGGGAGGCCATCCATGTGGCGCAGGATCCCCATGAAGTCATTGCGCTGCATCGGGAGAATCTCCTGGACTGCTGAGCGCCTCGCTTCCGGGTTGTTCGCAATAATGAGGCGCCGCACGGCGAGAATCCGGTCCTCCCCAAAGAACATATGCTCGGTGCGGCAGAGGCCAATCCCTTCAGCCCCAAATTTTCTGGCAACAGCGGCGTCTTCAGGGAGGTCGGCGTTGGCGCGAACTTTTAATGTGCGAAAGGTGTCGGCCCACTGCAGGAGCTCTCTTGCTTCTGTGCTGAATTCCCCTTTGATCGTTGAAACTGTCCCGCGAAGAACTTCACCCGTTGTTCCGTCAAGTGTGAGCAGTGTCCCCTCCGGGAATTTCTCCCCTTTGATTTCACAACGATTCTCATCCAGATGAACCGTCAGATCAAAACAGCCGACAATACAGCATTTCCCCATCCCGCGTGTCACGACCGCGGCATGAGAAGTCATTCCGCCGCGGGAGGTGAGGATCCCCTGGGCCGCGTGCATCCCGCCAATGTCTTCGGGAGAGGTCTCAGGTCGAACGAGAAGGACTTTTTTCCCTTGTGCGGACCATGCCACTGCGCGCTCCGGGTGAAAAACGATATGCCCGCTTGCCGCACCTGGAGAGGCAGGCAATCCTTCCGCCAAAATCTCCTTGTGCGCGCTTGGATCGACTTGATTATGCAGCATGCCGGAGAGCTGTTCAGGAGAGAGCCGGAGCACCGCTTCTTCTTTCGTGATCAATCCCTCTTTCGCCATTTCCACGGCGATGCGCGCGGCGGATTTCCCAGTGCGCTTGCCGCGCCGGCACTGCAGCATCCAGAAATTCCCCTTCTGGACAGTAAACTCGACATCCTGCATATCGAGGTAATGCTTTTCCAGGAGATCGCAAACTTCGAGAAGTTCCGCGTAGGAAGAGGGATTCCAATCGCGCATTCTGGAAAGGGGGAGCGGGTCGCGTGTCCCTGCAACGACATCTTCCCCCTGGGCATTCACCAGAAATTCTCCGTAGACCCTCTTTTCGCCCGTCGCTGGATTTCGCGTAAAAGCGACCCCGCTTGCAGAATCCTCTCCCATGTTGCCAAAGACCATCGTCTGAACGGTCACCGCCGTTCCGAGATCATCCGGAATATTGTGAATGCGCCGGTACTCGGCGGCACGAGGAATATCCCAAGAGGCAAAGACTGCACCAATGGCTTGGTAGAGTTGCCAGTGGACATCTTCGAGCAGAATTTCCCCCTCACCCTGACCCTCTCCCTCCAGGGGAGGGGGGGTGGTGGCCGTCATCAAGGTTTTAAACTCGCCGGCCAATTTGCGAAGGGACGAAAGGGGTAACTTCGCATCGTCATCTACTCCAGCTTTCCTTTTCTCTTCTCCCAGCTTTTTTTCGAACGCTCTGGAATCGATTCCCAGAACCACGTCGCCAAACATCTGCAGGAAGCGGCGATAGCTGTCATAGGCGAAGCATTCATTCCCCGTCAGTTTCGCCAGACCTTCTGCCGTCTTTTCATTCAGGCCAAGGTTGAGGATCGTCTCCATCATGCCAGGCATACTGACTGCGGCACCAGAACGGACAGAAAGAAGAAGCGGATTGGAAGGATCGCCAAAGCGCGTGCCGGTCATCGATTCCAGTTTTTCGACCGCTTTCCTGATCTCTTTGACGAGTGGAGCTGAAAGTTTCTTCTCTTTCCGATAAAGTGAGCAGAGGCGCGTCGAAAGAACAAAACCAGGAGGGACGGGAAGCCCAATGCGCGTCATTTCTCCAAGACCGGCCCCTTTTCCCCCCATTTCCGAGAGGAGCTCTTTGCCGCCGTCTGTTTTTTTATTGCCAAAAAAGTAAATGACTTTTTTTGACAGCTTTACCTGATCAGAAGCAGGCTTGCGCGGTTTCTTTGTGCGTTTGGTTGTGATTTTCTCCATTTCCATCTGTTCCATCATTGGTTTCTCCTAATCCCCTTTGGATCCTTCGCTTCGCTCAGGATGACAAGGGACTCTAGATGACAAATTCAACATCACTCATGATGCGCGAATTTGTCCTCAAAATACTCTGCCAGGCGATCCATCGCCACCCGATCCTGCTCCATGGTGTCGCGGTCCCTCACGGTGACCTTCTGATCCTCCAGAGACTGAAAATCGACCGTCACACAGAAGGGGGTCCCGACTTCATCCTGGCGGCGATAGCGGCGGCCGATACTTCCTGCGTCATCATACATCGAGCGATAGCGCCGGCGGAAATCGTGAAACAATTTGTCAGCCGCTTCGATCAATGGGTCTTTCTTTAAGAGGGGAAAGAAGGCGATTTCAACTGGCGCTACCGCCTTTGGAAATTTAAGATAAACGCGCTTTTCTCCCCTCACCTCTTCTTCCGAATAGGCATCGAGAAGGGTCGCTAACAAAGCGCGATCGCATCCGGCGGAGGTTTCGATGACATAGGGGATGTAGTGAGCATTTGTTTCGACATCGAAATATTCGAGATTGCGCCGCGAATACTGCTGATGGCGAGCCAGATCAAAGTCGGTCCGGTTGTGGATCCCTTCTATTTCCTGCCAGCCAAAGGGGAATTCAAACTGAATATCCATTGCCTTCTTGGCATAGTGCGCGAGTTCGTCTTTCATATGTTCATGGAGACGAATGCGATGAGAATCGATGCCAAGTCTGGCATACCAATCGAATCTCGACTGAAGCCACTCTTCAAAAACCTTTTCATCGTCACCGGGTCGGACAAAATACTGCATCTCCATCTGCTCGAACTCGCGTGTCCTGAAGATGAAATTTCCAGGGGTGATTTCGTTTCGGAATGCCTTTCCAATTTGCGCAAGTCCGCAGGGGACTTTTAATCGGGCTGACTCGACGACATTGTGGAAATTGACGTAGATCCCCTGTGCCGTTTCAGGGCGAAGATAGACGATATTCGCTTCATCCTCTACAGGGCCCATAAAGGTCTTGAACATGAGATTGAATTTGCGGGCAGAGGTCAGTTCTCCTCCGCATGAAGGACAAATTTGTGCCGTTAAATCGTCTGGCCGAAAACGCTGTTTGCAAGCTTTGCAGTCGACCAGGAGGTCATTAAATCCCTCGACATGACCCGAAGCTTCCCAGACGGTGTGATGCATGAGGATACTGGCATCGATCCCGACAATATTGGGATGAGAGGTCATCTCTTCCCACCAGAGTCTTTTGATATTGAGTTTGAGTTCAACACCGAGAGGACCATAGTCCCAGCAGCTTCCCAATCCACCGTAAATTTCACTGCTCTGAAATATAAAACCGCGGCGCTTGCAGAGGGAGACCAATTCCTGCATGGAGGGTGTTGTTGAGGGTTCTGCCTTTTTTATCATGCTGAAAACCTATCCCCGATAAGAGGGAGATCCTTCGCTTCGCTCAGGATGACAGCCTGTAACGGGATGACAGCTCGTAACGGCTCGATAACCTGAGGTAGCGCAGAGCCATTTTAGCTCTGTGCTAGTTGATCCGAGGAGGCGGCCATCTTCACTGCTCCGAGCCTGGTACGACCTTGCAGATAGAAGACAACCCCTACCATATTCCACGCAAAGTAAACAAGCTGAACAATCGTAAACGAATCGGCACCTGCTGTGGTAGTGCTTGATGAAACAAGCTGAAATAATTGGAGAAATGCGGCCTGACCAATTCCGAGACCTCCGGGAAAAAGCGGCACTGCTGTTGTCAGCATCCCTAAAGGGACAAGAAAGAAAAAGTGAGAGATCGGAATTCCAGGACCTCCAATCTGTTGAAACGCAAGAAGATAATTCGCCACAAATGCGATCTGCCCCGCACAGGAAAGAAGATGAGCGAAAAGGAGTTCACGCCACCGAGCGCGATAAGCATAAATCGCTTCGTAGATCTGCAGGAAGAGGGAGCCTCCGGGAAGCCGCTGAAACATCTTCTGCAGAAAACCGGCCCGATAGAGTTTGGGCGAAAGGGAAAGCGCTCCAAAAACAGAGACCCCAACTGCGAGAATTGCAGACGTCACAACAAGAGGCAACAGACGATCCGCATTCAAACGGGACAAGCCGTAGAGGGCCCCAACGAGAGAGAGGATCGCCAGAGTCGATACGCCGATGAAGCGATCCAAGGCAATCGACGTAAAGAGGCGCGTCTTTGCCGTTGTTCCTCCATCTGCCCGGGCAATATAAAACGCTTTGACCAGATCACCAGTCACTGCGCCAGGCAAAAAAGTGTTGAAAAAAAGACCGATGAAATTGACGCGGACTGTCTCTCGAAGCGGAAGACGACTCCCCTGCCCTCTGAGGAGGAGATGCCAGCGCACGGTATTGCATGCGATGTTAATCCCAATCAGAAAAAGGGCGGAAGTGAGCCAAAAAGGTGACGCAAAAATCAGACTCACCGCTTTGAGATCGAGCCGCTCTGTTTTGATCAAATAAGCGACCACTCCGATCGCAAGGATAAACTTTAAGAAAGTAAATGACCGACGTTTACCCAAGAGATCCTCTCCTCAATCTCAAAAAAGAGATTGCTTTTTTGGCAAACTGGCTAGATTCGAGCCAGTTTGCCGACTCAGGCGAACAATGGCCGCCAAGATCACAGCCAGGCAAAACCAGGTCACCTTGGCTTTGATAGAACTTGCCAACGGCTCATCGACAAAGGAGTGAATGGCAAAAAAGAGCCACCCCCCTAAGGCTCCGGCAAGAAGCGTCCTTTCAAGTACCTGCTCCTTATTGCGTCGCAGATGCGAAACTCCCAGGATCAAGGGTGCAGAGACAAACAAGACAAAAACAAAAAAGCCAATGATGCCGCAATCCGATAGCATCTGAAGATAGGTATTGTGAGGGTGATCGGGGAGATTGTGCTCTGGATAATGCGAACGAAGATGTTCCCGACGGGCGCCATAATTGGCATAACCGATTCCCAGAACAGGATGCTGACGAAATAACTCAATAGAAGCTTTCCAGACCAGAAGACGATGATTCACACTCTCGTCCCCTCTCTCTTCTCTGTTCTGATCAAATACCTCCGTCCACTGAAACGCTCGGCTGCGAAGAGAGGGGCTCAAAGTGAGACCGATTCCAACTCCAAGAAGAGCAACGAGAAGTGTCGCTGCAAAAATCTTTCTCGATCGGAGAAAAGCTAAAAAAAAGGTTGCCGCGGCAAAAGCAATCCACGCTCCACGGCAATAAGAAAAGAGAACTCCGAATGACGCGATAAGAAAAAGGGAAAAGAGTCCTAATCTCTTCGGGAGAGAGAGGTGTGAAAAGAGAAGCCCTCCCCATAAAAAGAGCGCTGCAACGCTTTGGACATAAGCAAAGGTAATGTAATGAGAAAAAGTACCAATCGCGCTATATCGGCCAGCTTCAAAGGCGCGAATGAAATCGCGCTCAGGGGCGCGGAGTAAGTCAATTCCCGTAAAATGCTGATAGAGAGCAAACAGACTAATCCCGCCAATGACCCAGAGCGCAGGCCTCCAAAGTTTTTCCCACGACGAAAAATGCACTAAGGCGCAGTAGGCCGCTCCCAGCACCAGCAGACTCCGCATTTGCTTCGTTAAAAGCCCAAGTCGGGAGAGATCTCCATACCCCATCCAGCCGGCCCAAAAGATGCTGACAAACCAGACAGCCGCCAGCGCAAGAATGACAAATTGCAAAGGGAGCGCCGGTACTTTTCTTTTTTCAACAATCAGCCAAAGCGCGAGGAAGATCCCCAGAACGATCAGCAAGACATCCATCCCTGTCCGGGAGGTGAGAAGTGCGCAGACAAAGAGGGAAAAAATTATCTCCAGCCACGATTCACGGAGAACGCCCTTCGACAAAGTCAGCGCAATCTGATTCATGGCACCATTCACCTCACAATCTCCTCCATACAGCTTCTGACAAACGCCAACTCAGCAGAGGGGAGTGAGGATTCCTGCGTTCTCGCTGCATTGTAATTCTCCACCATTGCGGCCAAAAAACTATCTGCCTCCGGAATACCCATCCTGTTCCACAGGCAGAAGATCCTGCTCGTAAGAAGTTTCGCCCGGGGGACCAGAGGGGTGTTCGAATACTTCGTTGTAATCGCGCCTAAGTAGGAGAGCTGTTGATGCCAAAAAACTGCTGGGTTCTGGATATCCTTAAAAAGGAGATCCTTTCGTTTCCTTTTAATCAGATCAAGACAACGGTCATCCAACTCCTCAGGGTGACTCAAAAATTTCCTATGACACGCTTCCACCGCGTCAATTTGCGCTGCGGCAAGGTGATAAAGACGCGCCGCTCTCGCTTCCAACAGCTTCTGATAAACGCGCGGTAAAATAAGCACACAGACTATCAAGAGAGCAGAGATGGCAATGATTTTACAGAAGGGCTTTTTAGGTTTCATTTCAACTTCTCAGCTTCGTTCGGGAATCTCACACCACATCGGTTTACTTGAGGTATTGAGGAGTGTCAATCTCGCTAGGAGTCTGTCGGAGAAATAGCAAAATCCATCAA
>JACQJE010000144.1 GCA_016205125.1 Deltaproteobacteria bacterium
CATCGTCTTTGCCACCGTCAAAGGGGATATTCATGATATCGGCAAGAACATCTGCATCCTGATGCTGCGCAACTTTGGCTATAACGTCATCGATCTTGGCCGAAACGTCCCTTGTGAAACAATTCTTGAAACTGCCAGGCAGCATAAAGCGGAGATCATTGCCTGTTCCGCTCTGATGACGACGACCATGATGCAGATGAAGGTAGTAATCGATGCAGTCAAAAGAGAGGGGCTCCCCACCAAAGTGATGGTCGGAGGAGCGGTGGTAACCCCCCGCTTTGCTGAAGAGATCGCCGCCGATGGTTATGGTAAAGATGTCGGCACCGTGGTGACAGTCACGGAGCAACTTCTCGCCGCATTCGGATTTACTTCACCATGAATTGGGCATCTCTACAGGTTTTGGTGACAGGCGGCGGCGGCTTTTTGGGGAGCCATCTCTGTGAAGCGCTGTTAAAAAAGGGGGCGAAAAAACTCACCCTCTTTGGGCATCTAGGCGAGCGAGCCAAAGAGAATCTCGGCGCTCTCTGGAAAGAGGTAGAGACGATTCCCGGCGATATCGTCGAGGAGCGTCAAAAACTGGGGTCGATCGCAAAGAGATCGGATCTGATCTTCCACCTCGCAGGGATGGATACCCCCTCTGAATGCCAGGAGCATTTTGATCGCGCTCTTCATACCAATGTACTGGCCACGGCACACCTCCTCTCAAACGCAGAGCGCTGCTCGCGCCTCCTCTTCTTCTCTTCTGCGCTGGTCTATAGCCACAACACATCCGCACCCCTTTGCGAAACAGATCCCCTGCTTGCAGAGAGCGCCTACGCCACAACAAAACAGATGGCAGAGCTCCTCTGTCAGAATGCGTATCACGAAAAAAAGCTTCCCGTCACCATTGTGCGAAACTTCAATATCTATGGTCCAAGGCAGGATACCGCGTTTGTCATCCCATCGATCATCACGCAAGCTCTTTCAAAAAGAGCGGTGGAACTCTGGAATCCAGAACCGATCCGGGATTTTACTTATGTTGTGGATGCGATCGACGCAATGATTCGCATTGCAGAGGCTCCTTCTCTCTCCGGAGAAGTCGTCAATCTCGGCACAGGAGAAGGGCAGAGGATTGGCGATATCGCAAAGACCCTGTCGAATTTCCTGGGTGTCCCTGTCTGCTTCATGAATCTTGACAGAGGAGAGACAACTCAGCTGATCTGCGATCGGACGAAGTTGACCCGCGCCACAGGTTGGGTTCCTGCCATTCCTCTCTTGAGTGGATTGCAACAGACTATTGAATATTATAAAAGGCAGAATACCTAAAACCAAACTCTAGACATAAAGATTTGGGCCTAAAAACTCATTGTGCAGGAGATTCTCTTGAAAGGACTCATTCTCAGCGGTGGAAAAGGGACGAGACTCCGTCCTATCACCCACACCAGTGCTAAACAACTCATTCCCGTCGCCAATAAGCCGATCCTCTTTTATGGCATCGAGGCGATGCGGTTTGCAGGGATTCTGGAAATCGGCATCATCGTCGGGCAGACGAGGAACGAAATTGTCGAAGCAGTGGGATCTGGAGAGAGATGGGGGGTCCAGATCACGTACATCGATCAGCCGGAACCTCTAGGGCTCGCACATGCTGTGAAAACCGCCTGTGCGTTTCTCAAGGGTGACCCCTTCGTCATGTACCTCGGAGACAATCTCCTCAAATGCGGAATTTCCCATTTTGTAGAAGAATTTCAAAAAAGCGGCGCCCATGCTCAAATTCTCCTAGCCAAGGTGCCAAACCCTCAAGATTTCGGCGTGGCGCAATTATCCGGCGATCAAGTCGTTCGATTAGTAGAAAAACCGAAGCATCCGCCGAGTGATCTCGCACTGGTCGGCGTCTACATGTTCGATTCTCATATCTTCAAGGCTGTCGAAAAACTCAAACCCTCTGCAAGAGGGGAATTGGAAATTACTGATGCCATTCAGTGGCTCATTGATCAGGGATTTGAAGTGAGTTCTCATCAAGTGACTGGGTGGTGGAAGGACACGGGGAAACGGGAAGATCTTCTCGAAGCGAATCGCCTTGCCTGCGATGCTCTCGAAACACACATTGACGGGGATGTCGATTCTGAAAGTTCAATCTACTTTAAAGTGGTCATCGAAAAAGGGGCTGTCGTCAGAAGGAGCAAGATTCGGGGTCCCGCCATTATTGGAAAAGATACCCTGATCGAGGATGCTTTTATCGGACCCTTCACCGCCATTGCCGATCAGTGCGACATCCGCGAGTGCGAGATTGAAGATTCGATTCTGCTCGATCACACCGTCATCAACCAGATTGCTCAGAGAATATCAGGAAGTGTCATCGGCCGTCACGTCCGCATCTCTCACTCAAAGGAACGTCCTGCCGCCATCAGCCTCCTGCTGGGAGAGAATTGTCACATCGACTTGTAAGCATAGCGCTATGGCGGGTCAAAGCAGGTGCTGGATAAAAAAAGAGGGCACAAGCTATTTTTGCTCTGCCCTCTTTTCGAAAAACTTAGTTATGAGGATGCTCACCACCTTTTGTGGTATGTCCTGTTTGAGCAGGAGTCACTGGCGTGGTTGGCTGGGCACTCTTTTTCGCATTCGTCAATGCCGCATGTGCTTTGAAACATTCCGTCTGTTTGAAGGTCACCGCGTTGGCCCCATTTTGAAGAGTTTCAACGCACTTCACCGTTGCTACATCATCTTTCGCATCTGGACAGTGCGCTTTACACACCTGCGTCAGGTTAGCGGTTGGGGTGGGAGCGGCGGGGGTGTTCGTTACTGCAAATGCAGCTGCGGATAGTCCAAAAACAAAAACAGCAACTGTTAAAAATTTTAATGACTTCATTTTCGACTCATTGTGAAAACAATTAATGATTTTTACCTTTCGAATAGCTGAGGGTTCCCCTCTATTCTCTGGGTTGCTGTCTTTTTGATGCTCCTCTTTATGAAAGTTGTCAAGACCTCTCGATCCCCCCTTTTCCTGGATAGACAAACTATGTTAATAGGGTCCAAGCTTCGAATTGCACTTTTTTAGTGTCTCTGCTCTTTAATGACAGGATGGAGAAGGCAATGGCGTTACAGGAATCTCAATCTTTCTCTGCCCCATCGGTATTGACCCCCTCAAAGGATGCGCCAAAAAAAGCGGGGCTCATTGACGGCGTCGTCATCAAACCCTTGAGGGTGATCGTCGATGAGCGGGGCCGCCTGATGGAACTCCTGCGGCGTGACGACCCCTTCTTTGAAGAATTTGGCCAGGTCTACATGACGACCGCTTATCCGGGGGTGGTGAAGGGGTGGCACTACCATAAACAGCAAGCCGATCATTTTGCTGTCGTAAAGGGAATGATCAAACTGGTCCTTTTCGATCCAAGAGAGGAATCTCCCACAAAAGGGTTGATCAACGAATTCTTTCTTGGGATTCACA
>JACQJE010000149.1 GCA_016205125.1 Deltaproteobacteria bacterium
GCATAACAGCTCATGGAGTCGCTGCCTCAAATTTTACAGGAACTCTTCAATTCAGTCGCGGGGTCGGGTGCGATACCCTATCTGCTGATGATTGCTTTGGGTTCTCTCCTCATAGCAGGTTTTGCCCTGACGTTTGCAGGGGCGGCAACGTGGGTCGAGAGAAAAGTATCTGCAGATATTCAGGCGCGCGTCGGTCCGACAACGGTCGGTCCACACCGCGTCGGCCCGTACGCATTTTTTCAGTGGGTTGCTGATGGCCTGAAATTTGTCCTGAAGGAAGATATCATCCCTGAAATGGCGGACCGCCCTCTCTTTCTAATGGCCCCCATTGTCGTATGCAGTGGGGCCCTGGCGACTTTTGCGGTTCTCCCCTTTGCAGACGGTTTGGTCATGAGCGATCTCAAGCTGGGACTATTATACATTATAGGGGTCTCTTCTTTGATCACCTTAGGGATCATGATGGGTGGATGGGGCTCTGGCAATAAGTGGTCCCTTCTTGGAGGGATGAGATCTGCAGCTCAGATTGTCAGTTATGAAGTGCCGATGGCTCTCTCGGTGATGTCGGTTGCTTTAGTGGCTGGCACGTTAAATGTCTCTGAGGTGGTTCGCGCACAGTCGCCAATCTCGTGGTTTATTTTTCACAATCCCTTTCTTTTCCTCAACTTTTTTATCTTCTTTACTGCGGGTCTGGCTGAAACAAACCGGACACCCTTTGACATCCCAGAAGCGGAGTCCGAGCTGGTGCAGGGGTATAATACCGAGTACAGTGGGATGCGCTTTGCCGTCTTCTTTGCGGGGGAGTATATAGAGATTTATCTGATGTGCGCCCTTGCCGCGATTCTTTTCTTTGGGGGTTGGCACCTTCCCTTTGTGGATGCTTCGGGATTTTCACCCCCCCTTAAGACGATGGTGGAACTCCTTACCCTCATGACAAAAGCTCTGCTTTTCTTTCTGGTTATTGTCTGGCTGCGGTGGACCTTGCCGAGATACCGTGTCGATCAATTGATGAATCTCTGCTGGAAGTATTTGACGCCGTTTGCCTTTGCGAATTTATTGGGAACGGCGGCATGGGTGCTTTTCTTTAAGGGCAAAAGTCTCATGGAGGTTCTCTTTTCATGAACGCTCAGGATGTTGCTTTCGCGCTTTTTGCCTCTATTGCAGTATTGGGAGGTCTCCTGGTTGTTTTTCTGCCGAATATTCTCCATGCGGCCTTTTCTCTGATTGTCTCCTTTTTCGGGGTAGCGGGTCTCTACGTGCTCCTCTCAGCAGATTTTGTTGCTGTGATTCAGGTTCTTCTTTATATCGGCGGTGTCGTCATATTGATTGTCTTTGCAGTCATGCTTTCAGATCGCACCGATGTCGCCCCGGATCAGAAGAAACGGACATGGTGGACGAAAAGGGTGGCGGCTTTATGCGTGGGAGCGCTGGTTCTTGCTCTCCTTTATGTTTCAGTGATGACGACAGAATGGAGAGAGGGCGCGGCTCAGCTTGTCGATCAGCGGACGACGATTTATTCTCTTGGAAACTTGCTGTTGACCGATTATCTTTTGCCGTTTGAGATTGCCTCAATATTACTGCTGGGCGCGCTGATTGGATCAATCGTTATTGCGCGCCAGCGCTAGTAGAGGATTCTGAGAGATGTTTGGATTACAAGCGTACCTCATCGTGGGCATGTTGCTCTTCAGCTTAGGAAGTGTCGCGGTTTTAAGCCGCCGGAATCTGATTGCTGTTTTGATGGGAATCGAGCTGATCTTAAACGCCTCAGCGCTCAACTTTGTCGCATTCAGCCGCTATGTGACTCAGCAATTGGACGGCCACATCTTTGCTCTCTTTATCATTGTGATTGCGGCGGCTGAGGCCGCGGTTGCATTGGCGATTATTTTGAGGCTCTATCATTTGCGCCAAACGATCAATGTCGATCAGGTTGCGGACTTAAAAGAATGAACGGTTATCTTGTTGATTTTTGTCTGATCATTGCTCTTCTTCCGCTGACGGCCTTTGTCATCCAGGCTTTTTTCGGAAGGAAATTGCCGAGGGGGGGAGACTGGGTCTCTCTCGGGGCGATTTTTACCTCTCTTGCTCTTTCTGTCTGGGTTTTTGCTTCTCTCTTTGCTCAATACGATCCGGCAGCACACTTGACGAAACAACTCCTCTGGATCGATACGGGAGAGCTGTTGGGACGACGTTTCGTGATTTCCATGGGGATCCTGCTCGATAATCTCTCGAGCATCATGCTGGTCGTTGTTGCGCTGATCAGCAGTCTCGTCCAGCTCTTTTCAGTGGGATACATGCATGGCGATCCCCGTTATTCGCGCTATTTTGCTTATCTCTCGCTCTTTTCTTTTGCCATGCTCGCGCTGGTGCTGACCGACAACGTCTTTGGACTTTACATGAGCTGGGAGCTGGTTGGCCTAGGCTCCTATCTCCTGATCGGTTTCTGGTATGAGAAAAAAGCTGCAGCGAATGCGGCGACAAAAGCTTTCATTACGACGCGAGTCGGCGATATCGGAATGTTTTTGGGAGTCCTGACTATTGTGTATGTCATGGGGGGTGTCGGTTACGACGATATCTTCCGGGCGGCAGGAGAAGGGAGATTTACGGGGAACATTTGGGGGATCCCCCTGCTGACGGTCGCAGGCATCGGTCTCTTTATGGGGGCGGTTGGCAAATCGGCTCAGTTCCCTCTCCACGTCTGGCTTCCAGACGCCATGGAAGGTCCCACTCCTGTGAGCGCCTTGATTCACGCGGCGACGATGGTTGCCGCCGGTGTCTATCTGGTGGCCCGGATGTTCCCATTTTTTGATGGCAACACCCTCATCGTCATTGCTTATACGGGTGGATTTACAGCCCTGTTTGCCGCGACGATTGCTCTCGTTCAGACAGACATCAAGAAAGTCCTCGCTTATTCGACCATCAGTCAGCTTGGCTACATGATGCTTGGCCTCGGGGTGGGGGCGTATACGGCAGGCTTCATGCATCTCGTGACGCACGCCTCCTTTAAGGCGTGTCTCTTCCTCTGCTCGGGAAGCGTCATTCACGCTGTTCACACGCAGGATATGCGGGAAATGGGCGGGCTTCGCAGAAAGATGCCGGTCACCTTTATCGTCTGCCTGATCGCCACTCTTGCCATATCGGGGATCCCTTTCTTTTCTGGTTTTCTCAGCAAAGATGCGATACTGGCGGGTGTGCTTGGATTTGCAGAACAGGCGGGGCACCATTGGTTCCTTCCTCTCTTTGGTTTCACAGCGGCTGCATTGACGGCGTTCTACATGTTCCGTCTCATCTTCATGACCTTTTTGGGAAAACCGGCGGATCTTAAAAAGTGGGATCATGCCCACGAAGCCCCATGGACCATGCTTTTGCCGACTATCGTTCTAGCCGCGCTCTCCTTCAGCGTCTGGTATGGAGGTTCCCTGACAGGGATTGAACCCGGTTTCTTACTCGGGTCCTTCAATAACTGGTTTGAGCACTTGATTCAGAAACCGGAGCTCATCCTGGAGGGAATTGGCGGGGGGTTACCCCTCCATTTCCATACGGTTCATGTCAGTCATGAAATCCATCAATTGACGATGATCTTATCGATCTCTGTGGCATTGCTGGGGATTCTGGGGGCATGGGTTGTTTATGGAAAAGGGTGGGTGAGGCCGGAGCGGATTGCAGCAGCCTTTTCCGCCTTTTACCGGACATTCGCGAATCTCTACTATGTGGACTCCTTTTATCAGAGAGGATTAGTTGGGAATGTCATTCGCTTAAATAATTCCCTTGCGAATTTTGACAATCGCGTGATCGACTCTGCGATTGTGGATGGGAGCGGCAGAGTGACTGTTCTGGCGGCTCATGAATCAGGAGATTTTGACAATATCGTTGTCGATGGATCGGTCGATGCCATTGGGAGCGGCTTTGGAATTGCGGGTGGACAATTGCGCCGCATCCAGACAGGGCGCATTCAGCAGTATATGATGGTCGCCCTCTCCGCTCTTGTCCTGATGGCCTTGATCTATGGCTGGATCGCTTTTACGGGGGAGTAGGTATTCATGGTGACAAGAACTCATTTCACAACCTCCTTCTACTACGGCAGGCTGCAAAGCAATCAGTCTTTGCGCTCACAGTCAAAATCTCCTCGACGTACTGCAGAGAGTACGCCTCCGGATATTTTGACTCTTCGCACTTTGAC
>JACQJE010000158.1 GCA_016205125.1 Deltaproteobacteria bacterium
GAATAAGGGTAGGGATTCCCCGAATTCCAAAGCGGGCTGGCGTTTCTGTACTCAAATCGACGTTCATTTTGACGACTTTGACCTTGCCTTCATACTTTTTGGCCAGTTCATCGAGTTTGGGGGTTACAGCCTTGCAGGGCCCGCACCATTCGGCCCAAAAGTCGACGACCGTCGGCTTGTCAGATTTGAGAACTTCTTTTTCAAAAGTACTGTCGGTAACGTCTGTAATATATTGTGATGACATGATATTTCCGTTCCAGATTTTTCGTGTTTTCAATGTTGAATCAAGTACTACGATATGCAAAATGCCGAGTGCTGTCAATGCGGCAGGACCCCTCTCTTCTTGACACATCTCACGTCCACTCACTATAGTGGCTGAGCTTATTTTTGACCTATTTCAATGGGTTGAGCTATTTTTTAAGAACGCCGTCTCTCCTCTGCGGGGGTTGTGGAAAGAGGAAGGGGAGAAGGGTTGGAAGGGAGGCATTCGTGGAATATAACGCAGACGAACTTGGGGGACATCTGGAGCATCTTTTTGCTGAGAGCATTTCGGTCAAGCAGAGTTTTCTCAAGGGGAACAAGGAGGAGATGATCAAGGTCATCGGGGTGATGGGGAAAGCGATTGAAGGGGGTTATAAGATCCTCTTCTTTGGAAATGGGGGGAGTGCGGCAGATGCCCAGCATCTGGCCGCGGAATTTGTCAATCGGATGCTGATTGAGAGGCCCCCGCTCCCGTCGATTGCACTCACCACCGATACGTCTGTTTTAACGAGCATTGCCAACGATTATAGCTATGAAGATGTCTTTGCAAAGCAGATCCGGGCGTTGGGGAAACCGGGCGATATTGCCTTTGGATTGACGACGAGCGGAAATTCACCCAATGTCAATCGCGCACTGGAAACGGCCAATGAAATGGGTCTTTCCACGATCTGTCTCTCCGGGCGCGATGGAGGGCAGGCCGCGAAAATTGCTCAGTACAACCTCATTGTGGATCAGGCGAAGAAGACCCCGCGTATTCAGGAAGTTCACATTACAGTCGGTCACATTCTTGTGGAGATTCTTGATCATCTCCTTTATGGGAGAAAGAAGTAATCGGTGAGTGACTTTGTTGTTCCCATTGCCGGCATTTTGTATCTGGGGGGCGGACTCCTGCATTTCTTTGCTCTGGTCACAGAGCGGAAAGAGGTAGAGAGGTTTGCTCTTTTCTCGTTTGTTGTGGGATTCTTTCTTCATCTTGGCTTCTTATTTTTTCAATATCGAGAGAGTGGAGTTGAGTCCGTTCGCTCTATTCCCTTTGCCTCTGTCTTTGTCTCATGCTGTCTTGTGGCGCTCTATTTATGCATCGGAAAGGTGCGCCGCCAGCCCTCTCTGGGAGCTCTGATCGGGTTGGCGGCATTTGCCGTGTCGACTGTTTTCTGGCTGAAGCCGACATTAGGGAGAGAGATTGGGTCTGCATGGGATAGCGATCTTTTTCCGATCCATGTGACACTGACATTGATGGGGTATAGTTTTTTTGCGCTGGCGGGGTGCAGTGCTCTCCTTTATCTCTTGGCGGAGAGGGGGATCAAGCAGAAGTGGAAATGGCCTCTTTTTTTCGTCCTCCCCTCACTGGAGAGCCTCGATAAGTTGAGTATCCATGCCGTGACAAATGGTTTTGCCCTGTTGACTTTTGGATTGGCAACCGGCGTGGTTCTTTCCCGGCAGGAGTGGGGGGCCTACTGGTACTGGGACCCCAAATGGGTCCTTTCGCTGTTGATCTGGATGGTCTACGCGCTCCTCATTCAGGTGAGGCTGTTTCGCGGTGTTCGCGGCAGAAAGCTTGCTTACCTTTGTCTCGTAGGTTTTGCGGCAGTATTGTTCACCTTTGCGGGACTTCAGTTGTTGTTTAATACGAAGCATGTGTTTGTCTGAGCTTTTATTAGGCGAAGAAAAAATGGTGATTTCAGTCATCGGCCTCAATCATAAGAGCGCTTCTGTCGATATGAGGGGGCGTTTTTCTGCCGCCGTGCAGGAAGAAGCGGTGAGAGGGCTGATGCGCGAGATCGAGGCTCTGGAGGCTGTTGTTCTTTATACCTGCAATCGTTTTGAGCTTTATACGGTAACGGAAGGTGAAGGAGGCCTCCGCGAACGTCATCTTGCGGCTCTCGAAAAAATGAGTGGAGAGAGCCTCGGAGAGCTGAGCTACTGGTATACGGATGAAGAAGCGATTGCCCATCTTTTTCGCGTTTCGAGCAGTCTCGATTCCCTGGTGATTGGTGAAGCGCAGATTAATGGCCAGGCGAAGGAGGCTCTTCGGATGGCACAGCGCTGGGGAACAGCAGGTCCTCTGCTGACGCGGCTTTTCAATCATTCATTTTCGACAGCTAAAGAGGTTCGGTCAGAGACAGGGATTGGAAAATATCAGGTTTCTGTCGCCTCTGTGGCTGTCCAGCTGGCGAATTCCATTTTTGAGAAACTGGAAGAAAAAGAGCTCCTCTTGATAGGTGCGGGCAAGATGGCGGAAAAAGCCCTCAAGCACCTTGTCCTGCGAGGGGTGGAGCGGATCCTGGTCGTCAACCGGACGAGGAAGAATGCTCAGGAGCTGGCAAACCGGTTTGGAGGGAGTGCTGGAGATCTCGGAGATCTCAACAGAGCGCTCGAAACAGCGGATATTGTTTTGAGTGCTGTCAGCGTCAAAGATGGTTTTTTAATCCATTTGGATCAGATGAAGCGGGTTTTAAAAGAGCGGAAAAACAGGCCGCTTTTCATTTTGGATATTGCAGTTCCGCGGAGTGTCGACCGAAGTGTCGGTTCTCTCGACAATGTCTATTATTATGAACTTGACGATCTCGAGGAGATTGCGAATAAGCACCACGCCCTGAGAAGCCGCGAGAGGGTGAAGGCGGAAGAGATTATCTCAGAGCAGACTGCGCGTTATCGGGAGTGGCTCTCTTCTCTCAATATGGTTTCGACGATCAACTCCTTCAAAGACAAGCTGGAACAGATCAGAGGGGATGTATTGCTGAGATTCATGAACCGTCTCTCCTCCGTGAGCAAGGAGGATCGGGAACTGATTGAGCAGATGACCGCCACTCTCATCAATAAGATTGCTCACGATCCGATTTCCTATCTCAAAGCGGTCAGTTCAGTGCGCGGCCCTTATCCGGGGTCTGCTGTTCTTCAGGAGATGTTCGGCCTTGAAGAAATTCGGAAAGAGAATCATTGCAGGGACTAGAGGGAGTCTGCTCGCTCGGGCGCAGACAAACGCGGTGATTGAGGAGTTGATCCTTCAGGGAGGGGCGGCTCGGGAAGAGATTGAACTGCTTGAATTTCAGACCGCAGGAGATCGCTTTGTCGACAGGGATCTTGCCGCTCTCGATGCGAAGGGGTTTTTTGTCAAAGAGCTGGAGGAGGCTCTTCTCTCAGGAAAGATAGATCTGGCTGTGCATAGCATGAAGGATCTCCAGACCGAAATCCCGGAGGGCCTCTCTATCGGAGGCGTCTTAAGAAGGGGACCTTCAGAAGACCTTCTCTGCTCCAGAGAACCTGCATCCCTTGAAACGCTTGAAGAAGGGAGCCTTGTCGGGACGGGGAGTCTGAGGAGAAAAGCGCAGATTTTGGCATTGCGCCCCGATCTGGTAATCGGGCCGATTCGGGGAAATGTGGACACACGGCTCAAAAAGCTGGAGAGGGGAGAATACCGGGCGGTTGTCCTCTCGGCGGCGGGGATTGATCGCCTCGGCATTGGAGGGTTCTCGATGGTTCCTCTCCCTATCGTGCCGGCGGTGGGGCAGGGGGCAATAGGGATCGAAGTGCGCCGTGAGCGGGAGGATCTCCTGGAGCTATTACAGCGGGTAACGGATGAACCGACCCTTTTTGCGGTTGAAGCGGAGAGGAGCGCATTGCGAAGACTCAAGGGGGGATGTCTGGCGCCGATCGGGATCCACTGTTTTGCTTCGGGGAGGAGTTACCGTCTGGCGGGAATCGTAGCGAGCCTCGATGGGAAGAGAGTGGTGAGAGCGCAAATGCGCGGTGAGAAAAGAACAGAGGCGGAGGGGAAGCGCGGATGGTGGTGCACAGATCCCCGGCAGGCTGGAGAAGATCTCGCGGAAGATCTGTTGAAGCAGGGGGCAGAAGAGATTCTGGATGAAGTGAGGGGAGTTCTTGAAAGGATGACAGAGACAAAATAGCTTTGTCAGGTGATTTTTTTAAATGAGGGTGTGAAATGTCTTCTCGCATTTGGTCTCATCGATCCTTTTTGGTGACGCGGCCTCGCGGACAAGGGGAAAAGTTGGCTGATTTGCTGCGGTCTAAGGGGGCAACGGTCTATCACATACCGCTGATTAAGGTGGTTTCCCCCACAACGTGGGAGCGGTTGGATGGGGGACTCCGTTGGCTGAGTCGTCTTGGGGGAGAGGAATTAAAGGTGAGGGCTGAGGCACGGCCCATTTCTGGCCGTGAGACGGCTTGGTTTGCGTGGGCCATTTTTACCAGCCGAAATGCCGTAGACTCCTTTATTCGGAGAAGAACGGAACTCGGAATCGATTTGTCTGCTGTCAGGGATAATATTTGTTTTACTGCGATTGGCCGAAAGACCGCAGAGGCGATGGAGGCTAATGGTCTGAAAGTGGACTGGGTTCCTCAAACCTTCACTTCGGAAGGACTGATTGAGAGTTTCCAGAAGCTTGCCTGTAAAAATGTCAAAGTGCTCATCGTTCAGGCAGAAGAGGGGAGGATGGAGATCAGGAACTGGCTGACAGAGGCCGGTGCCGAAGTCACTGTTGCCCCAGCCTATCGTGTCATGCCTGATGCGGAAGGTATAGAGGAGTTGAGGCGGCTCTGGAAAGGGAAAGGAGTGGATACGGCTCTGTTTGCCAGTCCGTCAGCGGTGGAGAGTTTTGTGAAGGGACTTGAGGCTGATGGCCTTTTGGCAAAGACCAGAGAGAAAACTCTCTGGACAGCTATTGGACCTGTAACAGCGGCTTCTCTGAGAGAGTTTGGTTTGATCCCCTCGATGATTGCAGAAAAATCTACCGAAGAAGGAGTGGTTGAAGGGCTGGAAAGATATTTTGCGCGGAGTGACTGAGAACAACTTCTCAGTAACTTCTCAATAACTTGAGGCGACCCCCCCTCCCCCTCGATGGGGGA
>JACQJE010000139.1 GCA_016205125.1 Deltaproteobacteria bacterium
GATTACGGAAAAGTCGAGGAAGCTCTTGCTAAGGGAGCTAATATCGAAGCCACTGGATATTACGGTAGAAAAGCCCTTCATTTTGCAGCAAATAGAGGTTACCTCGATATTGTTCGCCTACTGCTCAATAAAGGGGCTAAACCAAATTCTCTAGATGAGGGATCTGTCACTGCTTTGATCGGAGCAATCGATAAAGACCATCTGGAAGTCGCGAAACTCCTTCTAGAAAAAGGGGCTAATCCAAATCTCGGTATTGCGGATGATACATATCAGTCACCTGCTATTGTGCTTGCAAGCAGTAAGGGACTTTCAGATATCGTAGCACTTCTAATTCAAAATGGAGCTGTTCTGGAAGCTTATAATAGGTATGATCTGACCGCGCTAGATATGGCTGTCGAAAGGAATCATTTCAATTCTCTCAAAATCCTCGTTGAAGCTGGCGCAGACATCCAGCGTTCATCATCTTTTTTTAGCCCGCTGTCCCGTAGTATTCAAAATGGATCTACTGCCATGAGTCTCTACTTGATCTCAAAAGGGGCAGATATCAATAAAAAAGAACGAGTAACGGGTATGACTCCTCTGATGAGAGCAGCCCAAGGGGGTAAAATTGAGATTGTCAAAGCCCTCGTGACAGCTGGCGCTCAAATTAATACGGTCAGCGAGTCAGGATATACGGCTCTCATCTGTGGAACACAATGGAGTGGCAATTTTGAAATTGTGTCCTATCTTCTCGAGAATGGTGCCGATCCCAATATTAAAGACGAGGATGGTTTAACCGCGCTTGATTGGGCTGAGAGAAAAGACTTCGATAAGATCGTAAAACTTCTCAAATAGACATTTCGCTGAGCAACCTCCTAAATAGAGACAGGGCTTGCCTTTAAGCCCTGTCTCTATACAATCTGCCCATGAATTGGGCATCGCTACAGATTTTGGTGAAAGGTGGATTTTGGAGAAGGGGGGCTTAATCGGGCAGGATATGAGTCCCCGTCTCCCCTCTCAAAGCAGATGAGAGATCAAAGAGATGGGCGATGATCGCTTTTTTCCCGCCAGCCCGTAAAAAGCTCAGGCTCGCTTCGACTTTAGGCCCCATGCTCCCGTCCGGGAAATGCCCCTGTTTATAGTACTGCTCTAACTCTGCAGCCTTTACTCTCTTCAAAGGGGTCTGGTCAGGTTTATTAAAATTGAGATAGACAAATTTAGGTTCTGTCAGAATGACCAGTGTCTCAATATTGACAGCCCCTGCGAGGAGGGCGCTCGTCCTGTCTTTATCGATCACTGCTTCAACACCCCGCAGTTCGCCACTCTCCTTGCGGATGACAGGGATCCCCCCTCCGCCGGCACCAATGGCGATAAAATCGAGCTTCAGGAGTTCCAGAAATTTTGATTTTTCAATTATTTCGATCGGCTTCGGTGACGGAACCACGCGGCGCCACCCCCGCCCGCTATCTTCCTTCATGACCCAGCCGCGCTCACTCATGAGCTTTTTTGCATCGCTCTCACGATAGAAAACACCAATCGGTTTGCTCGGATTCTGGAAGGCGGAATCGTGAGGATCGACCACAACTTGTGTAATAACAGCTGAGCACTTTTTGCGAATGCCTCTCTGTAAGCAGATATTGTCGAAAACGTTTTGCAAAATATAGCCAATTCTCCCCTGACTATCAGCGACACAAACATCGAGAGTGACTTGCCTTGGAAATTCGTCTTTCGTCAGTTCCTGCTGGAGGTAGATCCGTCCAACCTGCGGACCATTCCCATGGGTAATGATGATCTTTCTGTAGCCTTCCTCAAAAAGGTCGACAACATTTTCCATGCTTCTGCGGGCGACAATAAACTCCTCTTTTTGATGCACATTTTCGTGGCTTTTTACGTTGAGTGCGTTGCCGCCAAAAGCGATCAAAATGCTCGGTTTCTCCGCCATTCTGTTCTCCGATGATTAGCATCCCTGCAGAAAGCCATCGTATCTAAAAAAGGATTTTTATGCCAATGCACGGAGAAAAGAGAGGGGGGGGCGCCGCAGAGGAACACCTCAGAGACATCGACAGAGTGATGAGCCTCCCTATAAGCCGGGTTCTGTCCTCATTCCAGGAATGAGGAGTAGCCATTTGTCTGGGATTGCCATTGCTGGACAACCTCTAGCGACCAACCCGGAGGCTTCGGACGGGCCATCCTTAAGTTCTCAGAGGAACTTTGCCTCTCTATGCGGTCTTGCTCCGGATGGGGTTTGCCAAGCTAAGCAGGTCACCCCGCCTACTGGTGAGCTCTTACCTCACCTTTTCACCCTTGCCTGGCATTTTGTGTCAGGCGGTTTATTTTCTGTGGCACTTTCCTTCAGGTTTCCCTGACTGGGCGTTACCCAGCATCCTGCCATTTGGAGCCCGGACTTTCCTCCAGCTCTCACAACAATACTAATGATTGCTTAACAGCCAGCGACTACTCGAGAAACTCCTCACTCTGTCAACATTTATCTACCTAAACTCTCTGGAGATGGCTGTCAATAGCTAAATTGGCAAGCCGGTCCGCTTCTTCGTTTTTTTCGCGGCGGATATGGACGACATCGTAATGATCCATCTGCTGAAGAAGTTTAAGGGCGGAAAAATAGAGCGGAAGCAAGGCCTCGTTTCTCACTTTATAAATGCCAGCGAGCTGGCGGACGAGGAGTTCGGAATCAGAACGGACATGAAGATCTTTGACACCCAATGTGACCACTTTTCTCAAGCCGAGCAAAAGGGCCTTATATTCAGCCACATTGTTCGTTGTCTTTCCCAAATAGCGCTTTAACCGGAAAAGGGGGGTGTGGTCATGATCGCAAATCAGAGCGCCAGCACCAGCGTGGCCCGGATTGCCGCGAGAGGCTCCATCGACGTATAGCCACATCTCAGTTCTTTGCATTCACTCTGCTTCCGGAATAGGTAAGAATCCGATGACAACTCGGACAGGTGTAAATCTTCTCTGCCCGGATGATGAGGTTGATGAGCTGGGGCAAAACATCCATGTCACAGCCATTGCAAATCCCTTTAATGACTTCGACAATCGCCTTCCCCCCTTTTTCCGTATCTTCCAGGATCCGCTGGTATTGCTGCAGGATCTCATCAGGAACCTGGCGGCAGAGATCTTCTCTCCTTTTTACGGCCCCTTCGATTTTGGGTGGAATCTTCCCTAATTCTTCTCTCAGGCGGGTCAATTCCAAATGATGTTCTTTTTCTCGTTTCTGATGCTCTTTGCGACTCTCTTCCAATCTCTGTTTGACTTTTTCGATCTCATCCATAAAGAGAATGATCTCTTCCTCATGTTTGGCAATCGCCTCTTTGCGTTCATCCGTTTCTTTAAGAGCGGCTCGGTATTCCTCATTTGTTTTGACTGCCATGAGCTTGGCTTCTGTCTTCTTAATTTGATCTTCTTCAAATGCGAGATCCGACTCCAGCTTCCTTAGCTGTTTTGCCATGTCGCCTACTCTCTCCTCTTCAAGCTTAAGAGACTCCGCGAGCTGTTTAAGCACCGCTTCAATCTCACTGGTTCGTCCGGGTAACCTTTGCTGTTCACTCCTCAGGCGGGAGATTTCATGATCGATTTGCTGAATGGACATCAAAAGAGAAAGGGATTCGGAAATGCGGGATGGGGTCATTGAAACAGACATTGCGGACTCACCACGTGAACTCACTACTTACCCCTCATGCCTCTCCGAAGATCATTGGAATGGGCCCACCAGGACTCGAACCTGGGACCATCCGGTTATGAGCCGGCGGCTCTGACCAACTGAGCTATGGGCCCCTATCACTACTGCGATTCCGCGCCCCAGTCTATAAAACTTTTCAGTTTCTTACTCCGGCTGGGGTGACGGAGCTTTCTCAGGGCCTTGGCCTCGATCTGTCGGATCCGCTCCCGGGTCACCGAAAAATCCTGGCCGACCTCTTCAAGGGTATGATCCGATTTCTCTCCAATTCCAAAGCGCATCCGCAAAACCTTCTCTTCCCTCGGAGTCAGTGAGGCCAAAATGCGCCGCGTCTGTTCTGAGAGATTCAAATGGACAACCGCTTCTGCTGGAGAGACCGTTTTTGTGTCTTCGATAAAATCGCCCAAATGGCTGTCTTCCTCTTCCCCAATCGGGGTTTCCAGCGAGATCGGCTCCTTGGCAATCTTGAAAACCTTGCGCACTTTATCCACAGGAAGATCCATCTTTTCGGCAATCTCCTCTGCAGTGGGCTCTCTCCCTTTGTCTTGAACGAGGTAGCGAGAGGTCCGGATCAACTTATTGATCGTCTCAATCATATGCACCGGAATCCGGATGGTTCTCGCCTGATCCGCAATTGCCCGCGTGATCGCCTGACGGATCCACCATGTTGCATACGTGCTGAACTTGTAGCCCCGTTGATATTCAAATTTGTCAACCGCCTTCATCAAACCGATATTCCCCTCCTGGATCAGATCCAGAAACTGCAGACCTCTGTTTGTGTATTTCTTGGCAATACTCACGACGAGTCTCAAATTGGCCTCTACTAAGGCACTCTTGGCAGTATCTGCATTGTATTCGCTCTCTCTGAGCTTATCCCCAATGTATTTGATATAACCCTTATGCTGGCCGACCTCTTTGACGATTTGGGCGATGCGCCGATTCGCCTCTTTTATCCTGGCATCAATCTCGCTGAGTTCATCGCGGGTACAGTGCGTTTGCGCGTAAACTTTTGTGGCTCCTCTCCCCCCCTTCTTAATAGCTTGAAGAGCGGCCCGGAATACCCTTTCTGAAGGCAAAGAAATCCTCTTGAAACATTGTTGAAGCTGGTTCTCAGCAACGGCAAGAGCATCTGTATATTCATGAACTCTATTCGTGATCGATTCAATTGATTTGCGATTGATCCCAAGCTGACGCATCGCCTGGCGAAGTTCTTCTCTTCTCTTTACCAGCGAAGATCGGGTCTTCTCCCTCAATTGATGAGTAGGGCTGACCCCAACCTTGAGCTTCAAAAGATCGTAACGATACCCTTTTAATTTCCTGGAAAAACCAGCAAGTTTCTTAAGATAATCTCCCTCATTCGCAACCGACTCATCTTCTTCGAAACTTTTCACAATCTCCCGAATTCGCATTTTTCCGGAAACAACTTGATCCACAAGATTGAGTAAACATCCAACAGCATAGGATGATTCCAGGACGGAGAGCATCACCTCACGCTCCCCCTCTTCAATTTTCTTGGCAATTTCAATCTCACCTTCGCGACTCAGGAGGGAAACAGAACCCATCTTGCGCAAATAGAGGCGGACAGGATCGTTTGCTTTTGCAAGCTGGAGATCTTCCAGCTCCCGCTGAATTTCTTCCTCAGTCGCTTCTTCCTCCTCCACCAGCAATTCC
>JACQJE010000140.1 GCA_016205125.1 Deltaproteobacteria bacterium
CCTCCGCCTGAGCCAGATCAGCACAACGCTCTTGTTTCTCTCTAAAATTGTCTCCCTGATGGCTATTCTCCTCGCTCTGGAAGCTCTCCTGATTGTCCCTCTGGTCTTGATGTTTGACCTCAAAAATCTCACTCTCCCATCCCTCTTGTGGGGAGCACTCATCGGCTTCCTCACAGCGTGGGGATTTGCTCTGATCGGTTCCCTGCTGACGGCCGTGGCAGGAAAATCCTCGGCGAAAGAGCTGATCCTCCCCCTCGTGCTTCTCCCGATTCTCTCTCCGCTCTTTATTGCGGCAAGTGAAGCAGGCATGCTTCTTGGAAATCCCGCTGAAGAATTTTTTTCTTGGCTTCGTCTGATGGTTGTGTTTGATGTGGTTATGGGAGTTTGTGGATGGTGGCTATTCGAAACCGTTTTGGAGACAAATTAGAGAGAGCGCTCCCCCTTGCGGTAATCGTTATGATGGCCGCAGCTCTCTGGGCCATTTTTATGGTCGCACCAGAGGAAGCGACTATGGGAGAGGTACAGAGAATCTTTTACGCGCACCTCTCTTCTGCGTGGGTTGCTTTTCTGGCATTTGCACTCTCCTTTGTCTGCAGTATCGGATTTCTCTCCACCCGCTCCATGAGTTTTGATCGCTGGGCTGCCGCATCTGCGGAGATCGGGGTCTTGTTTTGCAGTGCCGTTTTGATGACCGGGCCGCTCTGGGCAAAGCCGGTCTGGGGGATCTGGTGGACGTGGGATGCGAGGCTCACCTCCACTTTTGTCCTCTGGCTGATCTACGTCGGCTATCTTTTTGTCCGGAGACTTGTCTCTCCGCCGGAGATCAAAGCTCCCTTATCGGCTGTCGTCGCGATTGTCGGTTTTGTCGATGTCCCGATCGTCTATATGGCCATTCGGTGGTGGCGGACTCAACATCCTCAGCCGGTGATCGGGGGAGGGGAGGGATCTGGTCTCAACCCCGCGATGGCAAAGGTGCTGATTCTCTCTTTTTTGGCCTGGATCTTGCTTGCGGCCGCACTCTGCTGGCTGAGAGTGCGCATTGCGGGCCTCGAAGAGAGAGTCGGCCGCATCAAAAAACAGACATAGCTTTTTTGGGCCGAGAGTCACATTTGAAGTGGGGGAAATAACGTGTTTTATCTGGCTTTAGCATATCTTGTGATTTGGGCACTCCTGGGGGGATATCTCGTTTTTCTCTTTCGAAAGCAGAAAAGGCTTGAATCGCGGATAGAAAATTTGTAATTTACCTGATGGCAGGGAGAATGGACGAAAATTTGTATTTTTGTCCTCAAAAAAAGGTGCGGAGAGTCGTTTTGACTATTTTCCAGAGCCTTTTGTAATGATTGACAAAATTGGCACGATGCGTTAGTCTCCGCGGTTATTGAATAAAATAGAGCCGCTCTCAAAGGGCGGCGCGCCATGAAAAGGGAGGAATAGCATGACAAAGGCGGATATTGTCGAGAAGGTTTACGACAAGGTCGGTTTTTCCAAGAAGGAATCGTCTGAATTAGTAGAGCTCGTCTTTGATACGATCAAAGAGACACTCGAAAGGGGAGAGAAGATTAAAATCTCCGGATTTGGCAACTTTGTGGTTCGCCAGAAAAAATCGCGCATCGGGAGAAATCCTCAAACGGGAGATACTATTGAAATCTCGGCCCGCCGCGTTCTCACATTCCGACCGAGCCAGATTCTAAAAAGCTCACTCAATCCAGAGCATGAGTCCTCTTCAGCAGGTGTGATGTAAGAAAGATGAAAGAGCCAAAAAAGATTACCATACCCGATCGACTCTATTTTAAAATTAGCGAAGTCAGTAAGATTACTGGCGTGAAGCCCAACGTCCGTCGTTATTGGGAAACCGAGTTTCCCGTCCTCAAACCGACCAAATCGAAGTCCAATCAGCGCATGTACGAGCGAAGAGACATCGAAACGGTCCAGCTTATCAAAGAGCTCCTCTATGAGAGGCGATTTACCATCGCAGGGGCGAAAGAGCGCCTCAAAGAGCTGCGGCGCGCTAATCGTCAGACCCGGGGGAGATTGGTTCTCAAGCCGATCCTCGCGACAGACGAGGCCATTCCAATAGATCTGGCACAGCTTCAATCTCTCCGCTCTGAGCTTAAAGCTGTCCTTTCCTTGCTCCGCAAAGAAAGCGGTGGGCCAAGGTTGAACAATTAGCTGGTTCAAACTGTTCTTGTTTTAGCGATTTCGCGATATCTTTTCCGGGATATCTTCTTTCTTCCAGGATCGGGGCGTAGCGCAGCCTGGTAGCGCACTGGGCTGGGGGTCCAGTGGTCGGAGGTTCGAATCCTCTCGCCCCGACCATTTTCAGATGGGAACTAAATATCAAGTGTTTCGAAGCCCAACGCATCGGCTGCAATTTTTTGTTGGGTGTCATGAGTAATAAAAAATGGGGATAGTTTCTTTTCTTCTCTCAGTATCATTGCGGTCGCCAGATGAATGGCATCTAATGTTCGGATGATTGTCGGGTAGGACTGACTCGCTCTGCCTAAGATGGAAGGGGAGATTCCGATTTCGTGAATAGAGGTTTGAAATTCATACAGGGCTTTTGTCCTACGCGCGACCTCGTTGTCGGAAAGTTTTCCCTGAAGGCGCAGTCGGTCAATGGTTCTTAGAGCCTCAACGTGCAGTATGCTACTGGAATAAATCTGACCGACAAGTTCCCATCGTCTGAATGCGCTTTTCTCACCAAAGATAAATCGGAGAACTACAGATGTATCGATGTATCCGATCGTCACCTCTCTTCTCTCTCTTCTTTGAGTGCGGCCAGAGAATCGATTGGCTCTCTCATGGGGGGGTAAGAGAGCTGTTTCAGGAAGGAAGGTGAATGCAATGCTCTCGTAATTTTCAATTTCTCTTTCTTCTCCTGAAAGGGGATCATTCTCGCAATCGGATGATCGCGGTCGGTCACAACAACTTCCTCCCCTTTTCGGACGAGATTAAGGAACGCACTAAGTCGGTTCTTGAGCTCGCCAATTTTTACTTTCTTCATAGCTATATTTAACTAAATTTAGCTAAGTTTGTCAAGCGCTTCCGCAGAATTCGTGCGCACGGCCAGGAAGTGCGTCCCCGCGCCAGGTAGTCGGTGACAAGGACATTTTTGAACCGTTGACAAGGAAAAGGTATCATCGTAAAAAGCGTTAGCTTTGTAACGAAGAATCAGGAGGCATTCCAATGTTTCGATCCTTATCTCTCTTTGGCTTAATGGCAACTTTTTCGTTTTCGGTTATGGCTGATGGTCCACGCACTGTTATTGAAGTGACAGCACCGCCAACGCCAAAACAGGTGAGGACAGCCCTGAATATTTTACAAGAGGCCTTGACAGCGAAGGATGAGGAGCAAATCTACGAGCAAAAAATTTCCCGCGCAAGAAACTATTTAGAAAATAGACTAGTTAAAAGGACTTTTGCAGCAGAAATCCTTTGCGATGGGAAAAATGCATTTGACGAAGATACAAGCTGTGACTTTAGCAGCATCAGCGAAGAAGAAGTCTGCTACAACGGTAAAATTGATGTGGCAACGAATCTTATACGGCTGGCTTTAACCGCGAATCACTGGAATTGGGACGAAGAGTGGGTTGAAAATCCTAGAATCCGGTCTGGAAAGATTCTCGTGGATCTTGTAGATGGGCCTAATGAATACAGTGATACGGTAGAGATTCCGGCATGTGAGTAGTTTCATCGAGAAATATACTGAATTCCAGGCCATGAGAAAACCTTGTCGGTCGACAAGAACTCGATCGAACGTTTGTCTAATAGAGAGGGTCGACCGGATTTCACGTCAAAGAGCTTCGGCTTCCCATTTTCCAGGACCACAAGATCGACTTCCCTTTTTGTCCGGGAAGAATACCAGAAATAGTGTGAAGGATAGTGGCGACTCGCCAGAAGCGCATATGTATTTTCAAGCAATTTGCTTCGAAACAATGGATCCCTTGTCTGATCTGCGACGAGGGGCCAAATGGCGTCAATGCCAGCTTTCCATCCCTGCGCAAGATAAATGAGCAGGGGATCGATCAAATAGAGTTTCCTGGCCTTATTGACCGCGGGAATGGAGTGTTCGAAGTCATAGCAATAAAAAATCTTGCACAAAAATGCATCGTTCAGATGCTCTACATACTCCAGCGCGGTTTCGTGGGTACGGACGGGGGTGCTTTCGATGAGACTGGACCAGGTGATTCGGCTGCAGAGCGTTTGCGAAATTCGATAGAGAAGATGCTTTAAAAATTCCCCGCTCAATCCAAAGCGGGAAGC
>JACQJE010000148.1 GCA_016205125.1 Deltaproteobacteria bacterium
GTCGTGCAGTGAGGGTGGGCGATCAAATCTATGTCACCGGTACGGCCCCGCTTGGCTCTGATGGAAAAGTGCATGCGCCTGGTGATGCCTTTGCCCAGGCAAGCCGCTGTTTTGAGATCATTCAAAAGGCCCTCCAGGATCTCGGCTCGGATTTGCATCACGTTGTGAGAACGCGAATGTTCGTCACCGATATTTCGCGATGGGCTGAATTCGGAGAGGCCCATCAGCAATTTTTTGGTTCCCATCCTCCTGCTACGACGATGGTAGAAGTAAAATCGCTTATTGCTCCTGAGATGCTTATCGAAATAGAAGCAGATGCCGTAGTGGCAGAGAAAGATCATTGCACTAGAGATTGAAATGAAAGAAACAGAATCAGATAAAGACTCCGAAGTACAAAATACAGAAGATGATGGCATCGACATTCCTATGCTGGAAGATAATTTAAGATTGTCGCCTGAAGAGAAATTACTCCGACATCAACAGGCTTTGGATTTGGTGTTTGAATTAGAAGACGCGAGGAGAGTGAGATTAGAAATTTAAATGATCTCCTCAAAATTCTAATTGAAAATGAAATCGATTTTGTTTTGATCGGTGGTTTTGCCGGGGTTCTCTATGGTTCTTCCCTGGTCATGCTGTCTACTTAGTTTAGGTCTATGGTAGGACTCTCTCCGCTGATACACACCATTGACAAAATGTAGTTTTTAAGCTACAATAGGGCATAAGTTGAGGTTAAACGTGAACTCGATTTTCTACTACGAATCTCGTGAAGGAAGGACTCCTTTTATCGAGTGGTTAGAGTCTTTAAAAGACCGAGATGCGCGAGCGAAGATCAAGGTAAGAATAGACAGGGTTCGATTGGGAAACTTCGGTGAACATAGATCGGTACAAGACGGTGTTTGGGAGTTGATCGTCGATTATGGGCCGGGATATCGGGTGTATTACGGCAAGATTGGTATGAACGTGGTCTTGTTATTGTGTGCTGGAACTAAGAAGAGACAACAGAAGGATATCGAAATAGCCAAGGAGTTTTGGCAAGATTATCGGAAGCGAAACAATGCCTAAGAAAAAAAATATTGCTAGTAAGGATTATCAAGAATACTTGATAGAGTCTTTAAAGGACCCGAAAGAAGCAGCAGCTTATCTTAATGCTGCCCTTGAGGAAGAAGACATGCCAGAGCTGTTTCTTCTTTCTTTGCGTAATGTTGCAGATGCCCATGGAGTGCAATGGTTGGCAGAGGAGACGCATCTTAACCGAGAGAATCTCTATCGCATGCTCTCTAAAAAAGGCAATCCAGTATTGAGTAGCCTTTATGAGGTATTGGGCGCACTTGGCCTAAAACTGGCTATTGAGCAAAGAAGGAAGAAACATATTGCAGCTTAGAGAGCAGATTCCGTCAAAAACCGCCTCTACTTGTTGAGAAGTTACCCGACGTTTAAATCACGCCGAATTCTGCCCCGATTTGTGCAAAAGATTGCAGGACTTGATCGAGTTCCTGCTCGCTTTGAGTGGACATGTAACTCGTGCGGATTAAAGCTTTTTCTTTAGGGACTGCCGGGCTCACCGCTGGAGTGGCAAAGATTCCGCGTTCGCTCAGACGTTTCGTAAAAATGAAGGCGAGCTGATCTTTCCCCAGGATGACGGGGATGATCGGGGTCTCGCTTCTTCCCGTATTGTAACCCAACTTTTTAAAACCTGAGTGCATCTTTTCTGTATTGCGCCAGAGACTGGCGATCATAGTCGGATCCTCTTGCATCAAGCGGAGTGCGGTCAGCACAGTGGCGGCCGAGGCTGGCGGAATGCTTGCGCTGAACATGAAGGGACGGCATTTATGCTTCACATAGTCGATCACCTTCGCGGGTCCGGCAAGAAATCCTCCCAACGAGGCGAATGACTTGCTGAAGGTTCCCATGATGAGATCGACTTCGCGATCCAGGCCGAAGTGATTGACCGTTCCTCTCCCCTGTCTGCCGAGCACGCCCAGCCCATGAGCGTCATCGACATAAACAAGGGCGCCATACCTCTTGGCGAGTGTCACCAGTTCTGGAAGCCTGACGATGTCGCCCCCCATACTAAAGACCCCATCCGTGATGATGATCTTTCCCTTAATCCCCGCATGTTTTTTCAGCTTTTTTTCGAGATCATTCATGTCATTGTGCAAGTAGGTGACGACTCTGGCTCTGGAGAGACGGCATCCTTCGATGAGGCTCGCGTGGTTTTCTTCGTCACTGAAGATCACGTCTTCAGCTTCAGCCAGGCACGAGATTGTCCCCAGATTGGTGAGAAATCCCGTGGAAAAGAGGAGCGCAGTTTCTTTGCCCACAAACTCGGCTAGTTTGACCTCCAGCTCTTCATGGAGATCGAGGTTGCCGTTGAGAAATCGCGAACCGGTACATCCAGAGCCGTACTTGTCGATTGCTCTCTTTGCCGCTTCTTTGACTTCCGGATGATGAGTGAGGCCGAGATAGTTGTTAGAGCCGATCATGATGTGGGGTTTGCCATAGCAGGTGACCTGAGAGCCAGAGCTCCCCTCAATCGGTGTAAAGTAGGGGTAGAGGCCCCTCTTTCGAACTATTTCAGGCTCGTCGTATGCAAAACATTTTTCGAACAGCTTCATGATGACAACCATCCCTGCTCGCGATACCACTCTGCAGTGAGGAAAAAACCTCCTTCCAGCGCCGTTTTAGCAGTAAAACCGAGCTGATTTCTCGCCTTGCTGATATCGCAAATCCAATATCTCTGCTCTATTTCGGCTACTTTGTCTGGAGTGAGCGGAAACGACTTCCCCGTCCACCTGGAAATAAAATGGGTAGCATGACTGATTGTTTTCAGCAAGAAGAGTGGAATGGGAAGGGGGAGCGCTCTCTTCCCCAGCGCTGACTCGATGGTCTGCATGACTTCAGTCCAGGAATAGGGACGCTCTTCAGAGAGGTAATAGATTTCACACCCCTCTTCCATCTTTGAAGCTGAAAGGGCTATGCCTTCCACCAGGTCTTTGACAAAAATCAGATTGAAATAGCGCTCTCCCCCCAGGAGAATCGGTTTAATGCCGGAATGGATCAGTTTAAAAAAGGTGAGGATATCCCGGTCGCGCGGTCCATAGACTGCAGGCGGGCGCACGATGGTGACCGAAAAGGCATGAGATGCGGCAGCAGCAGCCTCCTCCCCCGCGAGCTTGCTTTTTCCATAGAGGGAGAGAGGGCGGGGAGGGTGCTCCTCCCGAAGGGGGGTCCGATCCATTGCAGGCCCAGCCGCCGCGATACTGCTGACATAAACGAACTTTTTCAGCTTTTTCCCGGCTGTGAGACAAGCGTTCACGAGATTCGCTGTTCCCTGGCTGTTGACGCGCGCAAAATCACCGCTTCGACTTTCCGCTGTCACTCCAGCCAAATGATAAACGACCTCGACATCCCGGACCGCAGCGCAGAGTGAATCAGGATCTTCCAGCGATCCTGGTCTGGTCTCAACGAGCAGCGAATTGAGATATTGAAGCGACGAGCTTTTCCGGACGAGGCAGGAGACCTGGTGGCCAGAGGCGACCAACTGCTCTGCCAGAAAGCCTCCGATGAAACCCGATGCCCCTGATACGAGAGTTTTCACGCGATGCAAATCCTACCTGTTGAAGCAGTTCGTACTATTGACCCGCTGGATTTATTTGAGGGCCGCTGAGGCTTTTCAGCCACCCTTTTGTATTTGTAAGGAAGAGAGCGGAAAAATGCAATGACATTTGCAACTTCCCTTACTTTCCGCTCATCGCGTTGCGCGCAGCAGTCGCGATACCTTTACCAGTCTCAGGA